>JAHDBT010000320.1 GCA_020630215.1 Bacteroidota bacterium | reverse complement strand
AAAAAAAACGCTTGCTACTAAAAAAAGTAACAAGCGTTTACAAGTTCGTATTATATTAAAATAGATAGCTACCTAATCGTAGGTAACATTGGTAAAAGTACCTTCGGTAATGCTATTTTCGCCAATTGTGCCAGAGGCATCTGTACATTCGAAGTTAAAAGTACCGCTTACTATTTTGTTGGTTGTATCAAATGTGGTAAAGCCAATATTACCTCCAGATGTTGAAGAACAAACCGCAGCATCTTGTTGATAAAATGCTCCTGCCAAATTAAAAGTACCTGTAGTAAAAGAGCCTACATGTACTAGTGTAATTTGCACCGTACCTACTGTACCTCTAATTTCTAAGGTATCGCTTGCAATAGCAGTTCCAGTTACCGCATCGGCTGCAAAGTCGGAACCATTTATTAGGGCAGTCATCATAGCTTCTTCTACTTCACAAGCAGGGCAAGTAGCACCGCCACAATCCACGCCTGTTTCATCGCCATTTTGTACGCCATCGGTACAAGTTGGTTCCACACTACAAGGAACGCAAGAACCACCACAATCAATACCAGTTTCATCGCCATTTTGAATGCCATCAGAACAGGTTGCACCTACGTCGCAGGGGTCACAAGTTGTTCCGCCACAATCTACACCTGTTTCATCACCATTTTGGATGCCGTCGGTACAAGTTGGGTCGGCACAAGCGGCACAAGCCGTTCCGCCACAATCCACGCCTGTTTCATCTCCGTTTTGTATACCATCGGTACAAGTTGGATCGGCACAGGCAGCACAAGGTCCACCACAATCAACGCCTGTTTCTCCTTGGTTTTGTACGCCATCCGTGCAAGTAGGAATTACCGCACAAGGTGCACACCAAGGCCCGCCACAATCCACACCTTCTTCGCTGCCATTTTGAACACCATCAGTACAGGTTGCACAAACAGGGCAGTTGCCATCAATATCCCCACAATCAATACCTGTTTCCCCACCATTCTGTTCTAAGTCATCGCAAGTGTATGTTTTAGAACATTCACTAAATATAAAAAGGGTACCACATAGTATAAATAATAACAATAATTTTGCTTTCATGAATAACAATTTTGACTTTATTAAGTGAATAATTTTATATTTAATTTACTAAAAATGGGGCGTTTTACATTAAAAACCAGTTACAATTTTGCGTAATAACAAAAATATATAAATGCTTTGCAAACAGTAAAGGGAAGCTCAACCATCCAGCTAACGACTACTTTCTGCCTGCTATCCCAAAAAATGCAAGTAGATTAAACAAACAGGCAACACTATACAAAAGTAGTTGTTTAATTTTCTACTTCCATATTTTCCACATGTTTATTTAGGTCATAAAGGTTTTAATTAGAACAAGACTCTAAAGCCAAGTCACCAAAAGTACGTAGCCCCTAACACATAGTAAGTAAAAATGATAAACACAACATAAGCATAACTATTTATTCTTTTGCTGCATTATTTTTTTCTACCTAGCATTGGGCAAGCTTCAAACTAACGAGCAACTAAGCATTTTTCTTTTCTAAAAACACTTTTTTTAGCTATTTACTAGCAATTATACTCAATTTTTGTTTTTTATGGCTATTTAAAATGGTGTTATGAAATTTAAGTGAATGAGAAAAAATAACCTCCACCAATTTAATTTATTCTATTTCCCAATGCGGCGTTGTAAATACTCGTCATAGCTTTTAATAGCCGCAAGCGGTTCTCTTAGCTTAAATATCCAAAGGGATATTTATTTTGCTATCGCAAAAAACACACGTTCATAACTGCGTTTTACGCCTTGCCTTGAAAAATATAATTAAATTTCTTGGTAGACTTTATTTTTTTCATTTCACTAAGTATTGGAGTACCTTAAAAAACGCATCCAAGATAATGAATTATTTTTAGATAATTTTTATTCCGCTTCAATAAGCGAACTCCTTAGTAGTTTTTTGACAATTGATTTAAAAATAGCCTAGTTTTCAATCATTACCAAGTACAGGTCTTAAACAAAACAAACTCGTATGCCCCGCCATTTTATTGCTCACCTGCCACTAAGTAACGCATAAATAATAACTCCGCCATTTCTACTTGATTTTTTGCACTTATCCAGCGTTGCAAATACTCGCAATAGCGCTGCTATTACTGCGTTTTGCGCCTTGTCTAAGCACAAAATCTCTGCGTACAAATTGTCGGACTTATTTTTTAAGCGTTACTAAAATTGGAAATTTATTACTATTTTGTTGTCTTAATTTTTAAAGTTCAAAAAAAGCTTATGAAAAAGACGTACTTATTGTTAATTGCTGTATTAGGCATGATGTGTAGTCCTGCATTATGGGCAGGTGGATTTCAAGTTTCCTTACAAGGACAAAAACAAATAGGCATGGGTCATATTGGTGTTTCGACTCCTATGGATGGCTCATCGCTGTATTTTAATCCTGGTGCAATGAGCCTATTGCGAGGCACACAGGTTACAGGTAGTTTTTCGCCTGTGTTTCCTAAAATTGTTTTTAACCAACCCTCTACGGGTTTAGAATCGGCAATTGAACCAGGAGTAGGTACTCCTTTTGGTTTATATGTTAACTCCCAGTTAAGCCGCGACGAAAGTAAATTTTTATCTAAACTAAACTTAGGCGTTGGGGTGTACACTCCTTTTGGTAGCAGCATTGCTTATCCTGATGATTGGATAGGACGTTATGTAACACAAGCAGTTACGCTTACTACCGTTTTTATTCAACCTACCATTTCTTATAATATTAACGACCAAATTGGAATTGGTGTAGGGATTGGTTACGGCTTGGGTAATTTTAGTATTCAACGTGCTTTCCCTTTATCTGATGCACAAGGCGAAGGCGTATTAGAATTGGCAGGAACAGGAACAGGCATTGGTGCTAACTTTGGCGTATATGTAGAACCAATTAAAAATAAACTGGCTGTTGGTGTGAGCTACAAAACCAACACATCGGTAGATATTGAAGATGGCGATGCTAAATTTGATGTACCTAACTCTTTAGCTATTGCTTTTCCAGAAACGACTTTTAATATGAATGTTACCTTCCCCGACTATTTATCTATTGGTGCTACCTATTACTTTAAACTAGCCGAAAACAACCCTTCTAAAACAAAAGCGAGTTTTATTGGCTTTGAATTAAATCGTGCAGGATGGAAATCTTACGATGCATTGTCTTTTGATTTTGCCGACGATGTAGGTGGTGAACCTTCCTTGTCTTCCGCTCGTAATTATGAAGACTCTTACACTTTTCGCTTAGGAGCGCAACATACCTTAAGCGATTTACTAACAGTACGAGCAGGCTTAAACTACGACCAATATGCTGCCCCCGATTGCTGTGTAACGCCAGAAACTCCTGATGCTAATAAGTTAAGTTTTTCAGGAGGCTTGAGTATTCGCCCTAGTGATGCATTAAGTATTGATGCTTCCTTTTTATGGGTAGAAGGCGAAGCACGAACAACCATTAACGAAGAATCGGGTTTTGAACAACAATACAAAGCACGGGCATTTATTCCAGGTATTGGTGTACAGTTTGCATTTTAATCTTGGTAGCAAATACTTAACTCATCCCTAAATAGTAATCCAATAATAAAATATAAACAGATAAATATATAAATCATGAATTTTAAAATAATCCTTTATCTATCTTTAGCATCTGCACTGCTATTATTTAGCACTTGCGAACCAGAATTAGAACTAGACGCAGTAAGTTCGGGTAGTGCTGATTTTAGTCGGTATATTTCGGTAGGAAATTCGCTTACTGCTGGTATTGTAAGTAATGGACTTACGCTAGAATCACAAACAAACTCGTTTCCTAATTTATTAAACGAGCAATTTAAACTAGTAGGCGGTGGCGATTTTAAACAGCCATTAATCCCCGCAGGCCCTGGTTCTGGACAAGTGCAATTATTAAGTTTATCTTTTGATGAATGTGGCGGCACATCGCCAGGTACTTGCGACCCTACAGAGGACGACGCTTGTTTATTAACAGATGCAGAACAGGACGCTTGGAAAGTCAATATATCGGAGCAAGGTCCTTTTAATAATTTAGGCGTACAGTATATGCAATTAGCCGTAGTAGATGACCCAGATTGGGCAAACAGTTCGCTTAATCCCAATTATTATATGCAGCGCATTGTGTCTAGTCAAAATCAAACTTACTTAGAATTAATAGAAGAATCGGTAGCAGCAATTGACCCTACTTTTTTTACTTCTTGGTTGGGCAACAGTGATGCACTTTTATATGCAGCTACTAGTGGTGGTTATATTGCACTACCTACTTGTGCGGAAATAGCACCCATTTTTTTAGGACTAACAGATACCTTACTTTTTGAAGAAAACTACAATCGCGTACTCGATCTTTTAGTAGCCGATGGTAGAAAAGGGGCTATTGCAACTGTACCAGCTATTCCCGTATTGCCACACTTTACTACTATTACCACCAAACAAACAATTCCACCCAATTGCGACACTCCTATCGACTTATGGATTACTACCTCAGATGGCACTATACGTAAAGGAAAAGAATTGGAAGATTTAATTCCATTAACATCGGTTGATTACATTGGCCGTCCAGATGAAATAAATGGAGAAATTGTACCGATGGGTCTTTCGGAAGCCAATCCACTTTGCAATTCTTATGTATTGGATAAAGACGAAGTACAAAAATGCGTAGAACATATTGATGCCTACAATAGAATTATTAAACGACTTGGAGCAGAAAGAAATTTACTAGTGATAGATATGGCCGCCTATTTAGATGAAATAGATCAGGGAATTGGCATTCAGGGAATTGATATTAGTTCTGGTTTTATTTCTGGTGGCGGATTTAGCATGGATGGTATTCATCCTTGTGATAGAGGTTATGCTATTGTAGCCAACAAGTTTATTGAGGAAATGAATACGGCTTATGGTGCGAATATTCCGCAAATAGATATTACGCAGTTTCCTTGTGTGGTATTGCCTTAATTTTTCGTAAACACCTATGGTATGATATTTGACTATAACATCCACATAAACTAAAAGTCCCTACTACTTTACGCCCTTGTTCACTTAGGATGCACTTAATGTTATGTGACAATGTTACGTAAACTCGTCAATAAATACGAATGATTATTTTTTATCACCAATTAATAGAAAAAATAATTACAGGTAAGGTAAGTAGTGCTAATTAAATATTTTCCTATTTCTACTTGTTCTTTTCCGCTTATCCTTCGTTGCAAATACTCGCCGTAGCACTATATGTCGGCCGCAAGCGGTTCTCTACACTTAAATGCATTAATATGCATTTATTTTGCTACGCAAAAAACGTTCGTTCATAGCTGCGTTTTGCGCCTTGTATAAACACAAAATAACTGCGTATAAATTAGGAAATTATTTAAACACCACTACTTAAATTTTACTTTTTAACAATTATTTAATTTAAATTAAGACCAATTTTCAATCATTATGGCAAAACGAAATTTTTTAGACGTTATTTTAAACACAATTAACGACGTACAGGCAAAAAATCAAGCAAGCACTAAAGAACCTACAGCAGATCCTAATGTTTTTGATTTGATTAGAGATAAAGTGCAACAACTCGATCAAAAAAATAGAGAAAAGCGAGTTTCTAGAGGCAAAAACCCTACTAGTATTTTGGACATGATTCGCAAAGAAGTAGAAAAGGTAAGAAGACAAAACAAAAAAGATCCGGATGTAGAAACGGCTCCAAAATCTGTGTTTGATCGAATTATTAAAAAAGTGGAAGATAAGCCTAAGCGTCAAGCAAGTTCTGGCATTAAGCGTATTGTAGAAGAATACAATTTACCTATCGACATACTTTCGCCTGAATTACTACAAGAAATTCAAGAACGTTACCAATCAGATTTAAAAAATATGGATCATCAATATGCAAAAGCAATTCATGATTTAATTAAAGAAGCACACAAACAAAGTAAAAGAAAGTAATTAGTACATAGTATTTAGTAGAGCGTATTTAAACGATTTCGCTTCTTTGCTCCGTACTAGTAGATTAATACTCTTACTACTAAATAAACTTGTCTAAAAATAATTTTATGTTTGTAGTGCGCTATAAACACAAAAGGTCTGAAGTTTTACTTCAGACCTTTTTTTTATAAGCCATAGTTGAATTGGCATAATTTAACAGCTAGTTTTTTGGGGGCATATCCATACGCTCTTTCAACTACTCCCCTACTTCACCAACAATACTTTTTCCTTAGTGGTATAATCACCTGTTTGCACCTCAATTAAATAATAGCCATTGTTATAGCGGCTTAAATCTAGTGCTACATTTTGAGCTGTTGTATTCGCATCAACGGTTTTTTGTACAACCGTTTGTCCTAGCATATTGTATACATTTACATTGGTTGTTTCATTAGGCATTGATGCTAGGTTAATGTTTACAGTATTAGCAGTTACATTAGGATAAATACTTACTTGGTTGTTGGTAATAGTTGGCTTATCAACACTACTTATAACTCCTCCTATGTCTCCTAATTCGTGCTGACTGCCTGCATTGTCAACCATATTAAAAGCGGTGTATTGTGTGTTAATGCTTAAATCGGGCGTTACGCTTGCATCAACAATATCGAAACAAAATTCGGCTACTGCTATCCATGCATCGCTTGTAAGTGTTGGGCATCCATTGTTCGCTTGTGTTAGTAAAATGGCGTAATTACCTTCTCCTTTAGTGTTCGATTTTAGGTAGGTAAAACTGTTGTCGTACAAACCCGTAATCCCATTGCATTCATTAGCAGCATCAAAATTAATAGGTGTTGCACTTGCATTGTCAACGGCCAATGCATTGCTTTCAAAAAAGACGGTAGAGGTGCCAATTTCAAAAGGTATATCTTGGGCTTTAATTTCTAAAGTAGCACAGTAAGTCGTATTGTTGTTTGTTTCGTTTACAAAACGCATATCAACAACGCCTGCAAAACTGGTGTAACTTACTAGGCATAAGAAGCCAATTACTAGAAAAGAATTTAATTTTTTCATGATAGAATTTATTTATGTTAATTGATTAAAATGTTTTTGCGTCCATCAATAATAGCTTTTACCTCCTGTTAATATTGCAACTTCTAACAGCAAGTTCTTTTATAGCATATGCCTATTAAAGCTTTGTAATGCGTTAGCAGGTAAAAACCGTTTAGCCATTAATTATTAAATGTAGAGGACTACATACAACTTAGGTTAAACACTCATTGATACTACAATATTCGATATTATAAAAAACAAGTGCAAAAACATTTTTTTGCCTTTGTAGAAATAAATGAGGCTCTTTTTTTTACCAATACACTCATAAACTACTGACAATCAATTTTTTACTAAAATATATCTGGTAAATTTTGTTCATTTTCATCTAATAGAAATTAATGCCTAGTGGCTCAGAACCTAAGTTTCTGATGATTAAGTCGCCGTATTTTTTTTCTGCTACAAGGCATTACGAGGGAGCATAGCCGTAGCTACGTGACCGAGTAATAACGCCGTAGCAGGAAAAAAAGACAAGGCTTGGGTCATCAAGAACTTAGGTTTTGAGTCACTAGTACTAATAAAAAATGCCCCCTTAAAAAATTAAGGAGGCATTTATTCCGTTCATGGGGCTTAAATCTAGGTTAAAATAAGGGTAAAGACATTAAAAAACACTCAAAAAACTCAAAAAGGTTATCACTCGTAGAACACCTTATCTATTTCACCTGTCAAAATCTGTAATGACTGCAATATCTAACAAAAAACAAAAAGCTACAAACACAAAAAAAGCACTTTATAATTGTTTTTCAGGCACAAAAACAAGTATTAAGCTTTGATAACCAATTTGTTACTACAAAAAAGTATAATCTTTTTTTGGGTGTTTTTACTATCCTTTTTTGCACGTTTATTCCATATAAATAATTGAATTGGCAATTTAGTCCTTAAAAACAAGGCTATTTGTATCTTTGTCGTTTTAGGTAAAAGAAAAAATAATTAACAATGGCTCCTCCCAAGGCAAATAAATCAAATGGCAATTTTTTAGCAGGTGTATTTTTGTTCGCTATTTGCGGCATTATTCTCTTGGTAATGGAAGAAGAAATACCCAATATTACAGATACGAGTACTAGTATTCCTATTCGTTATATTGGCGCAACTATTTTGTTTGCTTGCTCCCTGCTGTTTTTGTGGTTGTTTTTTACTAGGCAGAATAGTCGGTGATGGATTTTTGATTCTTTTTCTGTTGACGTAGGGAAGTTTAAAAATTGGTTATTGATTATTATTTGAAAATTGCTAGTTCTAAGATATTTGGGGGCTGATATATTTTAATATCGTTAGCAAGCCAAAGGCTTGAGTACCGTTTGG
>JAHDBT010000319.1:4231-8344 GCA_020630215.1 Bacteroidota bacterium | reverse complement strand
CACTCAAAACCTCATTTTGCCGCACAATTAGTTTTCGGTCAGGCACTAAATAGCTGTTTATGATAAAAGAAACCAATACTAAAAACACATAACAATTGAGCTTGCATTCGCATTAACTAATAAACACATGCATCAAATTTTCCCAAATACTAACACTTATAATTATTTCTCTGTTGGTTCAAACGTGCCATCTAATTGTTCTATAATAAGTGCTTTCATTTTATCGAATTCACTCCATACAACAAAATGGTCCCATGCTGGATCTCGCACTAACTTTAGCGGGGCATTGGTGGCTACTTCTTTTACATATTCTATATTTACCACGGGTACAATCCAATCCTCGTCGCCATGTACGTGTGTGGTGGGGCAGGTAATATTTTTCCAGAGGGGGCGCATTTTTTCGAGTTCTTTGGCGTGGGCTAGTTTCTCGAAATTGGTAACTCGAAAAGCTTTGGGTACCATCCACCTAAAAATAAGCCAATTGGCAGGGTAAGAAATCCAGAATACTTTTTCGTTATCAGGATCAATGGCGGGAGCAATCATTACAATACCATCTACCAAATCGGGGTAATCCATTGCCATTCGTGCTACTAGAGGGCCGCCATACGAGTGTCCTACCAAAATTGTTTTTTTATCCTCCTGCTGCACTTTATCCAAAATGGGTTTTAGCATGGCCGCTTGTCGTTCAATCGAAGTTTCTGCTTTTCCAAAAGATGAGTAGCCATAACCAGGTCGGTCTACCGAAATTAGGTCAGCTTTAGTGAGTAATTCATCGTCCTTTAAATAAGTTAAAAAGGCATCTAAAGAACCAGGCGCACCATGCACAAAAATAACCGTCGATAAATCTTCGTCGCCTACTTCTACATAATGCATTTCTCTATCCAAAACCTCATAGGTATGAAATCGAGGTTGCTGTTTTTTTCCTTCAAATTCTTTGTAAATTTTCTTTTGACTTGTTCTCATTCTCATACAACCAGATAAACCTATTAATTGAGTAAAAATAACAAATAATAAAAAACCGATGAACCACTTTTTACTTCGTTGCTTAAATACTTGCATACTTGATGACTTGTAATAATTATGGAATAATTTAAAAGTACTATTTTTTTTGGTTTCAGATTAAAAAACCTTCAATTAAAAATTAATATTTCTAGCAAGAAAAACAAGCTTCGGTCTTTAAACTTCTCCTGGTAAATAACAGTCAGAATAACACATTGTTTAGAAAACAGACCACTTTCCCTCCTAGTATATTTGTCATTCTAATGCTTGTCTTTTTCACCCTTTTGTCAAGCATTGTAAAATTGCTACTAATTTATTTTTTTTCTGGTGACAAATTCCTTTTGAGAAGGTCAAAACGTAGCTTGTAACAAAGAATTTAACGGTGGCGGTTATTTACTTATCCCTTACCTATTTTTTTCTACTATTCAAATCAATACTCCTAGTGACTCAAAACCTAAGTTCTTGATGACCCAAGCCTTGTCTTTTTTTCCTGCTACGGCGTTATTACTCGGTCACGTAGCTACGGCTATGCTCCCTCGTAATGCCTTGTAGCAGAAAAAAAATACGGCGACTTAATCATCAGAAACTTAGGTTCTGAGCCACTAGCAGGAACTTTTTAGGCTGTTTGGGTATTGTATTTTATAGAATTGTGGTATAATTATTGGTGTATTTTTAACCTACAAAGTATTATTTACCTCACAATAGCTCTCAAGCAATTTAATACTTGTATGGTAAAATACCCCCAAGCAATTCTAACAACTTAGACAACTATATTCATTTTTTCAACGTCTATTAATTAGAGCCGCACTTGCGTTCTAAAATTCTTTTATTATTCAACAAGCTAATCATTTATGTAACTATATTTATTGACTTTATAAACAACCTGACCATGGAAATCGGATTAATTACACTAGTTTTAGTCGTATTGCATTTTATGAATGCATCGAGCCAAAAGCAAAAAGCATAAATCTATCGAAAGAAACTGATACACTTTTTTACTAATTTACTTACTAGAAAATACGATGTGTTCATTTGCGTGCAACAGCTACTTATTTTTCGTCAAAAGCTAACCACTTTTAAATTACCTCACCTTTCTTTTATCAAATCACGCAGTAACACATTACATCAAACTCCTTAATAGAACTATGTGCTATTTTTTGCACTAATTTCACCTTACCTCACCACTATTACAAAATGTAATAATTGCTATTTTTTCGCTAAATTTATTTAGTGTGGGATAGCTGTGTTTGGATTCAATGGTTTTATGGCTAAATTGCTGTAGGGTTTAATTGTGGTATGGCTGCATCGTTTAAATTCCTACGTGGAGAAAATTCATGAATTTTCTCTACCCCAAAACAAAAACACCGTATAAGCAACATCCAATTCATAAGCGTTGATGATCGTTTTTTTAGCGATTATCAACGCTTTTTTTATTCCTGCCAAATTATTTTCAAAAAAATTGTTCCTTCCAGACACCCCTTTTCCTTTTAAGCACATCTATTCTATTGAAAAGCCCAAAAGGAGGCGGTAATTGTTGAGTTGCCCTTTATTTAATTTTATTTGCGTTTGGTTAAGTCACTAGCAATTCAACAATTCCATTTCCATTGTCTTTATCCTTATTACCCAAAAACCTAAAGCCATTTTTAAACCAATTCTGTTTAACCTTATCCATCAAAAAACGGTGAAGCGTAGTCATACACATACCATTATACACGCTACCCTTTACCACGTACCATTTTCAACCTTCTGCGAGTTTAGCTATCTAACATTAATTAGACTTCACTCAATAAAAAATAAGATCATGAAAAAACAAATGTTCACTTTGGCAATTTTAGCAATTGCCTTCATCAGCATGAGCCTTCTTAACACTAGTTGTGCTCAACAAAGTTCTCCTACTGAAAGTAATAACAACAACACCTCCCTTAAAAACAACTCCACAGAACAGGTGCAAAATCAGCAAGCCAATGCACCTAATCTTAACACCCGAAACATCGATCCTAACAACCTTATATCCTCCGAATCGGGCAAAAATACGGACGATAAAGTAGTTGCTGCTGCTAGAAATACCAACCCCAATGCAAGCAATATACAGGTTGCTATTTTATTAGATACCAGCAATAGCATGGACGGATTGATTGACCAAGCCAAATCGCAATTATGGAAAATGGTGAACGAATTAGCCCTAGCCCGTGATGAAGATGGCGAAATTCCAAATATGGAAATCGCCTTATATTCTTATGGGAATGATAATTTTGCAAAAGGCGATGGTTACATCAAACAAATTGCGCCACTTACTACAGATTTGGATTTGATTTCGGAAAAACTGTTTGACTTAACGACCCGCGGCGGCGATGAATACTGTGGTCATGTGATACAAACTGCTACCCAGCAATTAAAATGGAGTGACAGTATGGACGACCTTAAAATTATATTTATTGCTGGCAACGAACCCTTTACACAAGGCGGCGTTGATTACACCAAATCGTGTAAAGCTGCTATTACTGATGGCATCATCATCAACACCATTTACTGTGGCAACGAAGCAGAAGGCATCAACACCAAATGGAAAGATGGAGCTGATTTAGCCGATGGTAAATACCTAAATATCGACCAAAACCAAACGGTTGTGCATATTGATGCTCCACAAGATACTCGCATTAACCAATTAAATGAGGAGTTAAATAAAACCTATATTGGTTACGGCAGTAAAGGAAAAGCTAAAAAAGAACGACAAAAAAGACAAGACAGCAATGCCGCTTCTTATGGTGCGGCAAATACCACACAAAGAGCTATTTCTAAAGCCTCTAAAAGCTACAAAAATGCCGATTGGGACTTAGTAGATGCCGTGGAAGAATCAGAAGTTAGCGTTGAAGAAATGGAAGAAGAAGCACTGCCCGATGAGATGAAAAGCATGGACAAAGCCGAACGCAAAGCTTATGTAGATGAGATGAGTAAAAAACGTAAAGCTATTCAGGACGAAATTAGTACACTCAACAAAGACCGTCGTAAACACATTGATGCCGAGCGCAAAAAACAAGCAACTGATAATACCCTAGATGGGGCGATTATTAAAACCATTCGCAAACAAGCTACAGGGAAAAAATTTGACTTTGA
>JAHDBT010000319.1:2209-4131 GCA_020630215.1 Bacteroidota bacterium | reverse complement strand
AGCGTTCTGACCGCTGACAGTGAACGAAGTGAACGTTCTGACTGCTAAAAAACGCTCTGTCCACTTTAAAAAGAAAAAATCATGAGATACGTAATAAATTGTTTATTAATTGGTTTGGTGTACATACTTGCCCTTAACGATATGATGGCAGGTGGGTTAATAATTGTTGCTCCTAAAGGCAGTAATTGGAATCCAGATGCACGGATAGGTATTCCTCGTCCACGGCCTATTCCGCCGCCGCCGCCACGTTTTAATCCCTTTCCGATGGAAGTGCGGTCAGAGCAGGTAAAAGTGAAAGTGAATGGGGCGGCTGTAACGACTAGCATTGAGCAAGTGTTTTACAATCCCAATAACCAACGTTTAGAGGGGCATTTTTTATTTCCGATACCTGAGAATGCGGTTATCAACGATTTTTCGATGTTTATTAATGGCAAGGAAACCAATGCCGAATTATTAGATGCCGATAAAGCCCGTCAGATTTACGAGGACATTGTACGTAGTATGCGAGATCCTGCCCTGTTGGAATACAGTTGCCGAGATTTATTTAAGGCACGTATTTTTCCGATAGAGCCACGTTCTGAACAGCGGGTAAAAATCAGTTATACGGAGTTGTTAAATCCTGACGACCAGACTTACGAATACAGCTATCCTTTAAACACCAAAAAATATTCGTCTGTGCCTGTGCAGAATATCAGCATAGATATAGAGTTAGAACATGACCAAAACATCAAAACCATTTACTGCCCTACGCATGAAACGGAAATTATTAGGAAAGGTAATAAGGAAGCGAGGATAGGTTACGAAGCTAAAAATGTAAAACCCGACACCGATTTTAAATTCTACTACAGCACCGATAGCGACCCGATTGGCATTTCGATGTTGAGCTATAAAAAACGACGAGATGATGGTTATTTTCTAATGACCCTAAGCCCAGGCTTTAAAGACGAAAACCAGGAAGTAGCCGAAAAGGACATCACCTTTGTGCTAGATGTATCGGGCAGTATGAACGGCGACAAACTAGCCAAAGCCAAAGAAGCCCTCTCCTTTTGCGTGAATAACCTCAACAAAGGCGACCGTTTCAACATCATCCGTTTTTCTACCGAAGCCCGTCAGCTATTCGACCAACTCGAACCTGCCGACAATTACAATGTAAAAGAAGCCCGCACTTTTATTGACAAACTAAAAGCCATAGGCGGCACCAATATTGACGAGGCATTAGAAAAAGCCCTAATAGAAAAACCTCGTAAAAACCGCCCCTACTTTGTAGTATTTATTACCGATGGCAAACCAACCATTGGCACTACCCACGAAGACCAATTGCTAGACAAAATAAAAAGCTACAACCCCGAAAACACACGAGTATTTACCTTTGGTATAGGCGAAGATATTAACACGCATTTACTAGATAAAATCACCGCCTTTACCCAAGCCTACCGCAGCTACATTTTACCCGATGAGGATATAGAAATCAAAATCAGCAACTTCTACACCAAAATCAGTTCGCCTGTACTCACCGATTTGCAGCTGTCCTTTAGCCGCAATGTAGACGTATACGACATCTACCCCAAAAACCTACCTGATTTGTTCAGCGGTTCGTCTATTACGGTGCTAGGCAGGTATAATAATGTAGGCAATAACAAAGTGAGTGTAACGCTAAATGGCAATGTAAATGGCGAGCGAAAAAGCTTTAAATACAATGGCACTTTTGCCGAAGACGACACCGAACACGAGTTTATCCCCCCCTTATGGGCTGCTAGAAAAGTAGGCTATTTATTAGACCAAATCCGCTTAAATGGCGAAGACAAAGAGCTAGTAGAAGAAGTGGTAGACCTAGCCAAAGAACACGGCATTGTAACCCCCTACACGAGCTATTTAATTATAGAAGACGAAGCCACGGCAAGGCGCACGCCCAATCCTAGGCG
>JAHDBT010000319.1:0-2109 GCA_020630215.1 Bacteroidota bacterium | reverse complement strand
ATTAAAGGACGAGCCGTGTACCAAAACGCCCCTCAAAATTGGGTGGATAGTAAGGTATATGATCCTAAAAACCAAAATGCGAAAGTGAATCGGGTGGAGTTTGCCTCGAAGGAGTATTTTGATTTGTTGAATAATCAGACGGGTGCTTCGGAGTTTTTGGCTTTGGGGCGGAATGTGCAGTTTGTGTTGGAGGGGGTTGTTTGGGAGGTTTTTGAGTAGGGGGAGTAATAGAGAAAATTCTTTTTGAATAAAAGCTGCTAAATCTGGATTAAGATTTAGCGGCTTTTTTTAACGGCTACTCTTATATCATTTGCAAGTTTAGTTAAAGCTTCATCTTGTTCATGATTCGTCATTGCAGATAGTGGTATATTATATTCATTCGAAGATTTAATTTCTACTAGCTCGTCTATTCTCTCACATGGGCTTAAATAGACAGGAATAAGTATTTTTTTATCATTTCTTAATATCTGGGAAACTATTTTGCATAGCTCATCAGAAGCAAGAAATTTCACACTATATAAAGCAATTATAACATTTGCTGATTCAAGTGCTTCTAATTGGGCCTTTTTTTTATTTTCTCCTACATCTATTGTTTCATAACTCCAAATACTAACATTCATATTACGCTTCAATAATACTAGGTGTTCTTCAATTTCATTCCTCCAATTATCATCTTTTTCTGAATAAAGAAATACTATTGATTTTGGGCGTAAACACTCTCTTATATACTCAACCCATTCAACATAATTACTATCCTTTTTAGGCAAGTATTCGTTTATTTCGTATTTTTTAAATGCATCTCTTACTGTCTTTACTTTATCAACTTTTGTTACAATACAAATTGGCATCTCTTCCTGTTGAGTTCTTATAGTTTTGATTAGTTCAAAACCATCCTCATATTCATCATTATCTATACATAAATCAAGCAAAACTAGATTATATCCTTCACTTATTATCATCTCTCTAGCTTCCTGTTTATTACAAGCTACTTTTACTAGAAAAATATTCTTATAGGCTTCTACTAATTCATTGCAAAAGCTTTTATCATCATCAATCAATAAAATAGTGGGCTTCTTATTTTGTTCCATTTTAGTTTTTTATTTTATAGGATTTACAAATTTCAGGAAAATGCTCAAAAAGCTCAGGATCACTTTTTAAATATTTTCTAACCTTGTAACGCAACTTATCAAGATTTAATCCTAAAACTTCTGCGGCTGCTTCTTTATTCCTCGAATTTCCCAACGCATTTTCAATGGCATTTAATTCGTTAAAAGCGGTTTTACTTTTCCAAGAAACAGGACTAGAGGCATTATTTACTTTGAGAGTAATCTCATTATCTTGCTGAAGATTTCGATTAATAATATTTATAGGTAAAATAGAAATATCAATTTTATCCAGTTCTAACATATCCTTTTTTAAGCAAATACTTTTAACCGTATTCACTAATTCTCTCACATTGCCTCGCCAATGATAGTCTAAGAAAATATCATATACTTCTTGAGTTAAACTATCTATACTTTCTTGCTCTGTTAATAGATAATGTTCTAACAACAATAATAAATCTTCCTTCCGTTCTCTTAGTGGAGGTATTTCAATAGGAAATTGATTAATACGATGATATAAATCTTCCCTGAAATTTCCGTTCTCTACTTCCTCTTTTAAATTTTTATTGGTTGCAGATACAATTTGTATATCTAATTGTATTGGGTTTCCTCCTACAGGAGTAATTTTCCTGTCTTCCAAAAAGCGAAGTAATTTTATTTGTATATTTTGATTTATTTCGCCAATTTCATCTAAAAATAAAATCCCTCCATTAGCCTTTTGAAATTCTCCCGTTTGATTTGTTTTAGCATCTGTAAAAGAGCCTTTAAGATGTCCAAAAAGTGTACTCTCCAACAAATGTTTTGGTATCGCAGATAAATGTACTGCTTGAAAGGGCTTATCTTTCCGTTCCCCTTTTTCGTGAAGATAACGTGCTGCAACTTCTTTTCCTACGCCAGACTCACCTGTTAATAAAATACTTACATCAGGACGATGAGATAGCTTTTCTAAGAAAGTTTTTATCTCCTTAATAGCAGGCGACTCTCCAATAAAATTGTATTGTTTTTC
>JAHDBT010000318.1 GCA_020630215.1 Bacteroidota bacterium | reverse complement strand
TACACCTTGGGATATTATCAAACAATTAACCTGACGGCTATGGCCTGTGGCTTGCTAACGATACTAAAGTATATCGTCGCCCCCCAAATATTTTAGAACTAGTAAATTTTAAATTAAAAACACCCCCCTTACTCCAAAGCCTTCCGCATTTTTAAAATATACTTCGATCTATCTAGTGGATTTACCCCTTTATAAGCTCGCACTTTCGCCAACTCATCAGGGCAGGGGGCGTAGGAGTGGAAGCGGGTAATTAACTTGGCTTTACCTCCCGAAAGCGAACTCAACCAAATAGGAAAATCTAAAGAACTGGCTAGGGGGATAGTGCCAGTTAAAACCATTTTAGGTTGTTGTATTTCGGGACTGTTAAACAGCCCTCTACGATGTAGTACTTCGCTGGTAATTTTGCCTAGTAATTCATCACTTGCGGTAATTTTAAAAGCAACAATGGGTTCTAAAAATTGGGTGCCTATATCGTTGAGGGCATTCATAATACCTAGGTTGGTAGCCAATACAAAATTACCAGGGCGAGAATGCACATTGTGATCTTCGCCTTGTACTAAGGTAATTTTTAAGTCGGTAACTTGCCAGCCTTTAATGCCTTGTTGCAATGCTTTAGGAATGGTACGCAGCACCTCATTCTGGTATTTTTGATGCACATCAGTTGTTCGCACCAAACAGGCATATTGTATGCCGCTGCCCAAAGGTGCAGGTTCAATAAAAAAGCGCACAATAGCCCAACAAGGTTTGGGCATCGTATAATGGCCAATGCCATAACCACTTGTTTTAGGCGTTTCCATGTAAACAACCGTCGGGTCTTTAAAAGCGGCGGCAATGTTAAAACGTTGCAATAAAATTTGCTCCAACACCTCAATTTGTATCCATCCCATCACCTTTACATGCAGCTCTTTTTCTTCCCTGTACCACTCAAAAGCCAAAGACGGATCCTCTTCCGATAAAATTTGTAACGCATGAGCAAGTGCGGCATAATCCTTATCGGCTACGGCCTGTACTTGCACCGTTAACAAAGACGTATTTAAGCTCACCGTTTTAGGAATGTACTCCGAAGGCTGCCCTAAAATATCGTGCGTGCTAGATTGGGTTAAGCCACTTACCGCTACAATATCGCCTGCTGTTGCGGTATCAATTGCTTGGTAATTATTGGCAAGTACTAGGTGTAATTGCGTAACTTTTTCTGTTAAATTTTTGTGGTGGTTTTGCACCAATGCACGCACTTGCATACTGCCCTCAAAAATGCGAACATAAGCCAGCTTGCCGAGTTTTTCTTGGTGGTAAGTGCTGTAAATTAAAGCCGATAATTCCTTATCCGCATTTACACTAGGGGAGGGCAAATAAGCGATAATGGCATTCAATAATTCCGCTATTCCTAATTGCAACTTTGCCGAACCAAATAACATCAGAAATAATTGCGCCTGCAAAACTCCTTCTTTAAAAGCATGGGTTAGCGTAGTAGCAGGAATAGCTGTTTCTTCTAAAAACAAGCCAAGAATATCATCATTAATATTGGCAATCTTCTCGATGTTTTCTTCGCTATCTGCTAGGGAGTAATGGTTTAAGTAAGCTTGCCCATTTCCCTCATTACTAACAGTTTGCAAAGGAATAAACTGTGGACTTAGCTCTTTGCTTATATCTGCTAAAATACTTTCTAAATCCACTCCAAGTCTATCAATTTTATTCACAAAAATAATCACGGGAATATGCCTTTCCGCTAGTGCCATCCAAATAGATTCGGTATGCGACTGTACCCCTTCAACCGCCGAAATAACCAAAATTGCTGCATCAATTACCTGTAAAACCCGTTCAACATCCGCCGAAAAATCAACGTGTCCAGGCGTGTCTACTAGGTTAATTTTATGCTCTTTCCAATAAAAAGACGTGAGGGAAGAACGCACCGAAATGCCTCGTTGTTTTTCAACGGCTAGGGAGTCGGTAATTGTTGTGCCATCATCAACGCTGCCTATGTTTTTGGTTGCGCCGCTTAGGTAAAGCATGTTTTCGGTAATGGAGGTTTTACCTGCATCAACGTGGGCAAATATACCGATGTTTTTAATTGGTTTCATTTTTTGGATGGGGGGATTTTTTTTTGCAAAGGTGGGAAAAAATAAGGAGAATTTTATACAAGTCTACTAGCAATTTTTAGCGTGATAGTTTGACCCTATAGCATAATTTTTATATTTTTAAGGCGAGTTGACCATTGAAAATGGAGAAACTATTTTGTTTAAACCTAAATGTTGTATCAACCTAATCAAAATGAAAACCATGAAAGCACTAAAGACTTTTGCCCTATTGTTTTTTTTAATCCTTGCTACAAAACTACTTGCACAAACAACAAGCAATAGTGTGACAGAGAAACCCTATATTGAAGTGACGGGGGCAGCAGAAAAGGAAATTATTCCAGATGAAATTTATATTGCCATTACGATTAGAGAACGACATGAAGGAAGAGAAAAAATTACCATTGAGCAACAGGAAGCAGACCTAAAAGAAGCTTTAAAGAGCATAGATGTTTCACTTGATAACCTTTTCCTTTCTGACGCAAATGCCAATTACGTAAGGATAAAATGGAGAAAGAAAGATGTGATTACAAAGGTAGCATATCTTTTGAAAGTAGGAGATGCTTTAACGCTAGGAAACGTATTTGAAAAATTGGACGAACTCAAAATTATTGATGCCTATATTTCAAGGGTGAGCCATTCTGAATTAATAGCATTTAGTAACGCATAAAAAATAAATCCGTCATTTCTACTTGATCTTTTGCACTTATCCTGCGTTGCAAATACTCGCCGTAGCTTAGGCTATGGCTGCGTTTTGCGCCTTGTCTAAGCACAAAACCTCTACGTACAAATTGTCGGATTTATTTTTTAAACGTTACTTAAAAAGGAGGTGCGAATTTTAGCGATTAAAGCAGCAAAAGAAAAAGCAGACTATTTATTAGCTGCCATTGGAGAAGAAACAGGACAAGCACTAAAAGTAAATGAAGTAAATAGTCTAAATCCTTATTTAGGCAATGGTAGTAACTTAAATGTTAAGGGCGCAAGAAACGAAAACACGAACTATTTTGTTGATGGGGTAAAAGTGAATGGTGCTGATAAGGCAGTTGTCACATTTAAGAAAATTAAACTTCGATCTTCGATTTATGTAAAGTTTGAAATCAAATAAAAATGGTAGACTTTAGAAGAAAAGCTAGAAGTCTAAAACAAACAACTATTAAAACAAAAAAAACAACCATGAAACCAAATATATTATTACTATTTGTTATCGTACTTTTTGCGAATTGCCAAACCAAATTAGCAAAAGTCGAAAATAAAAAACACGACCCACAAGAACAGCAACAATTAGTCTTAAATTTGGAAGACGAATTAAATGCACTAAATAAGTCGGAAATTAACTCCTTAGACCAAGCGACTGCAATTTTTCAAAAGTATGCCAATAAAACAAGTGATGTAAACGATAAAGATGCACTCTTTCAACCTTATTTTATGTTTTACAACGCAGGTCGCAAGCTATTAATTAACAAAGACGCAAAGCTTATTGCCTCTTACGGATTTACAAAAAAGGAAGCCGATGGAAAAGCCTCTCTTACACCAACCAATAATGAATATTGGGAAAACAATATAACCAAACATTTTTCGGAACCGATGAAACAATTTTGCCACCAACAGTTAAAAGAATTTGATGATGGCAAAGATTTAGAAACCGTAGCAATCAATGCCATTTGGTGGGAAAAATTTAATGAAAGAAATCCCAGTTTCCACCTCAAAGAAATGACCGATTACCATTATAAATATTGGCATTTAAAAAATTTACTTTTAGGTAAAGGAGCGATAATCGTTTTTACAAAAGAAAATCAATTGTCGGAGGAAGCTACTAGCGTATATGAGTATATAATAAGCGAGCATCCCCAAACAGCAACCGCTAAAATAGTAAAGAATTATTTAGCCTTGTTGAAGAAGAACAACATGCAAAAAACACCTGATGCCATTCGTTTTTTTGAGAAAATATAATTAAATAAATCATTTACTCAATAAAACGGAACCTAAAATTAACCAACATGAAAAACATTGAAAGCGATATTGATCCTATCAATGATTTTTATCCAGTCAATGAATATGATAATTTTAATAAATGGTCGGTAGGCTATAATTTAAGTAGTGCCTGACCGAAAAGATTCCCGCCAAACATAACGTATTGGTTTATAGGGATTTACGACAATGAAAAGAGGTGCTTTTATTAGAATTTTTGTTAACAAAAGCGTATATTTGCTAATAGGTACTATATAATCAGTTGTTGTTTTTCACCATACAAGATTCGTTATGCGACAGCGATTTATTCAACCTACAACCTTAGATGCGATACCTATTTCAGAGATTCAGATAGATATACGCACTCGCCATCAATTAGAGCCCTTACTAGTAAGTCTACAGCACATATTTGTCACTCCAGACCTAAATGATCAAGTTTTTAAATTGTTGGAAGATGCTATTATTGGCGAAAAGAAAAACATTGGTCGCCCTGGTATGAGCTTATGGGAAATATTTGTACTAGGCGTAGTTCGGCTCAGTTTAGGCACCGATTATGATGCGCTAGAAAGTCAGGCAAATAATCACATGGCTTTGCGAGGTATATTAGGCGTTCATAAACTTACTTTGTTTGAAGAGACTAAAAAACACTCTTGCCAAACACTCAAAGATAATGTTCCTTTATTGACGGAAGAATTATTGCAATCTATTAATGAAGTACTTGTTAAACATGGTCATATTCTAAAAAAAAAGAGGCAGAAAAAGCCGCTAAAAAGTCAAAGTCAGCCACCACGGACGATACTAAAATTTCCTTGAGTTGTAAAACGGATACTTACCCAGTACAAAGCAATATTCATTTCCCTACCGATATTAATTTATTATGGGATAGTCTGCGATGTACTTTAGGCACTATTCGTAAAATATTAATTCATTTAGATAAAAAAGGTCTATTTATAGAAGGTTGGAGAAAAATTGCTTATAATTTAAGAAAAGCTAAAAAGTTATATAAACGCACCGCAAACATTCATCAAAGAAAAGGAGGCAATTATCAAGCACGTTTATAAACATCTTGCCAAGAATATGTTTCTTTAGCCCAGAAAATAAGCCAGCAAGTATTAGGAAGCCAAGCGGAACTTAGCCTTTTAATAGGTGATGATATAAGGTTAATAGGTCTTTTAGGTCTTTTAGAGGTTTTAGCTGATTATCAAAAAATGCTCCTTAAACATATTGAATTAACAGAACGTAGAATATTAAAGCATGAAAAAATTCCACATAAGGAAAAACTATTTTCTATTTTTGAACGACATGCCGAATGGATTAATAAAGGCAAGCCCAATAATAAGATAGAACTATTAACTATTTAAGTTTTGAGTACCTAGCCTACTTAAAGCCTAAAGTCTAAAACCTAAAAACATGCAAATAAAAAAAATCACCCATTTCTCCCTACCAGGATTTGAGCAACTAAAAGCCGAAAGCCAAGCACAAGGTTTTAATTTTTTAAATAGATTAGAACAAGAATGGCTACAAGGAATTAATCAATTTTCCTTAGTAGGAGAGGGCTTATATGGTGTATATCAGGAAGAAAAACTCATCGCCGTAGGAGGAATAAATGTGAATCCTTACACTAAAATACAAGTAGCAAGTATAGGTCGGTTAAGGCGATTTTACGTACTAAAACAATGGCGACGACAAAAAGTAGGACAGCAATTACTAGCACACATCCTAAACAAACACCAAGCCTATTTCACCGAAATTAATCTCTATACCAACAATCCCAAAGCCGCCAATTTTTACCTGCAATGCGGTTTTGAAAAAGTAAACAATCAACACAAAGTAAGCCACCGTAAACTCACCCATTCATTCCCTGTTACCTATCGAAACCTCCTAGCAACCGACACCCCTTTCCTACAAACAATGCTCTACCAAGCCCTATACGTCCCCGAAGGAAATCCCCCTTTTCCTACTAGTATTTTGGACGAACCTTCTATTGCTAAATACATCGCTAATTGGGGTAGCCTCCCGAACGATTTAGCCATCGTAGCCATCGGTAATCAACAGCCAATAGGTGCAATTTGGGGCAGGCAATTTCCGGCAAACAACAAGGGTTACGGATTTGTAAACGCCCAAACCCCCGAAATCAGCATGGCTATTTTACCTGCCTATCGCAACAAAGGCATCGGCACAAAACTCCTAACACAATTAGAAAAAGCCTACCAACAAACAAGCATTAAAACCCTCTCTTTAAGCGTAGACAAACGCAACCCCGCCAAGCGTTTATACCAACGCAACGCCTACCTATTATACAAAGAAGAAGGAACCGCCCTAACCCTTTGGAAAACAATTAGCAAGGAACAACACAAGTGATAAAAATAACAAGTCCACCACAAAGGAGCAGTAGTTAACATTCTGCAACGGTGCAGCGAAGCGGAACCGTCCTAATACCAACTACCATATACCCACTAGTAAAAAAGCTTATTTTTTTAGTTTTTGACTATTTTATTTGGTTTTTTAAATTTTTTAGCTTATATTTGCTAATGAAATTGTTTTTATATACAAAAAACTTAGCAAAATGGATATTAAAAGGCAACACAAACACTACCTTACCAAAGGGATGTTTAACTTAGGAAGTGCTAAGGTTATTTTTAATCAAGAAGAAAGACAACTACTTGAACAAAGAGGCCATTGGTACAAAGCACTAACCGATGGTATTTTAACGCCAACAACTGAGGCTCAAAAAGCATTTGTTATTGCAACAACAGGCACCAAAAAACCTATTGATGTAATACATTTAGTTTGGTGGAGGTATTTAAGACGGGTAAAGTTAATGAGCGAGCACCAAGATTATGGTAAGCAAAAGCATACCGTAAAAAAGGATACTTTTTACACCCGAGAAGCCTACAAGCAAATGCATCCTAAAATGTATGCGGCGGTTTAGAAAACGGTGCAGAAAGCTACTAAGCAGTTTGCCAAGTTAATAGACTACTAAGCAAAAGAAATGAAAATTTGTACTTAACCCCTAAAATGTTTATTTTTGAAATAACCCACAGTATAAAACCCATGTATAATGACAGACTACGACACCCATTGGAAGGAGATGAACAGCCATCTCTTCCAAGACTTTATTGCTTTTTTTCTCCCTGAGTTATCTTCACTTATTGATTTTAGTAAACCAGTAGTTTTTCTTGAACAAGAACTGCATAAAATAGTAGCAGATAATACAAAGAAAGGAAAAAAGATAAGTGATAAGTTAGCGAAAGTATTTCTTAAAAATGGAGAAGAAAAGCGGATTCTTATTCATATAGAAGTACAAGCTAGTGCCGAAACAGATTTCCCCAAGCGGATGTTCACCTATTTCTATCGAATTTTTGACCAATATTCGAAGGAAATAGCGGCTATTGCTATTTACACAGGAGGCAAGATTCCCAAAAATTACCAGCAATACGAATATCATTTTTTTCAAACAATCCTAACTTAGTAACGTTTAAAAAATAAATCCGACAATTTGTACGTAGAGGTTTTGTGCTTAGACAAGGCGCAAAACGCAGCCATAGCCTAAGCTACGGCGAGTATTTGCAACGAAGGATAAGTGCAAAAGATCAAGTAGAAATGACGGATTTATTTTTTATGCGTTACTTACCAATTTAATACGTATCTTGTAAAAGATGCTAACGAAAGTGCATTACTACAATCTAATAATCCATTTGCTTTAGCTATTTTAGCCACCAAATATTTACATCAATCCAAATCAGATGATGCTAAGGGACGCAAACTAAATAACTGTCCGTTTTGACTTTATCTTTTCGCACTATCCTGCGTTGCCAAACCCCTTATTACGCTTAGGCGTAATGCGGGTTTCGCCGCCTTGTCTAGCGCAAAAATATTTCCTCAAAATCGGACACTTATTTATTCTCCGTCCCTAAACGATATGCTTTTAAAAGAAAACTCATTGCAATGGCTTTAGAACAGAATTATAGCCATTTACAAGTTCGTAATCTTTTAAGGTTTATTGCATTACTATTAGTTTTACCACAAACATTAGAAGCTGTTTTATTTAATGACGTTACCACCTCAAATAAACATCAAAGTATGAATACAGTAGACGAAAAAAGGTCTTTAACAGGAAATGAATTGGCAGCACTATTTATTAGATCTCTTTCTGATGAACAAATAGAAAGTATGCTAGGCGAAGATGAAGTTAACCGATTAAGAGAACAGGTTAATAAAGAATATAAACCAAAAGTGTTGGAAGAAGCAAAAGCAGAAGCGAAAGCTGAAATAAAAGCAGAAGCGAAAGCCGAAGCAAAAGCAGAAGCGAAAGCCGAA
>JAHDBT010000317.1 GCA_020630215.1 Bacteroidota bacterium | reverse complement strand
TTATTTGTTTGGATTGCATTCGCCATTGATATAATTTGGTGAGTAAACGAATAAAATTTTTATAACTCACTTTAAAATGTTCGGGAATAACTTTACTGCGATTGAGGTAACGGGTAAAAGCTGCTAGGGTCGATTCTAGCGTATCCCACGCTCCTAGTTCGTAGTAAGTTTTTACCAATAAAGTTTTATGCTCTACATAATTGTAGGCATCCTGAAATTCAAATTCCAATAAATAGCTTAATGTTTTTTTATATTCTTTCCGATAAAAACACAAAGCGGCTAAACAATAATTGACCAAATTACTGCGGTGTTGTTCGGGAATTTTGGCTTGGTAATTTTTTATAAATTCCTCCGCCCAAGTTAATTCGTTTAAACGTAAAGCTGCCATTACCACATTTCTAAAAAACTGATGTGGCACAATAAATCCATCTATTAAAAATATTTCTTTTTGAATAGCTTGCTGAAATAATTCAAAAATTTCCCGTAGGTATACGGTATTTCCGCCCTTTAATTTTTTATTGCAATAATTAAAAGTTGCTACATATATTTCTCGCAATTCGGTTTTAGGGAGTGCATTGCTGTGTAGTGCTAATCCTTTTTTTAATTGCTGATAGTGATTTTCGTTTTCTTCTTCTTTTAATAAATAAAAAAGACGATGATATAAAACAATAGCGGGTACTTCCTCAAAATTATTTTTATTTAAGTATTGCAATATTTCGTCTATTAAATGCACATCGTGTTTAACGGCTAATAAACTTTCTCTATTTAAAATAATGCAACAGTATTTTAATTTTTGGGCTAAATAGTGGTAATCAAATAAATTAACTAGGGTTTGTAAATTACTTTCAACGGCTCTGGTTTTTTGCACGATTCGGTAATTATAATCCATATTTTCTAATAAGTAAGCATTGTAATAATGTAGGGCATCTTTAAAGGGAGCCTTGTTTAATGCCTTTTTTACTTTTGCTAAATACTTTTCAAAATAAGCATCTAATTCTCTATCAAATAATGCTTGTAATAAGAGTTCTTTTTGTAGTGCGGTTCGTTGTGTTAATTGTTGCTGCACCATAAATTTTTCGAGTTGTTTGGCTAGGTTACTCATTAAATTACGCAGCATTTGTTCGTTGTAAACTTTGGTTTGTTCAAACACAAAAGCAAAGGCATTTTTTTTAGTAAACAACTTACTATTAAATTGCGGATAATACTTTTTTAAAAACCGAAACAGTCTAATTAGCTGTTCGCTTTTATTAAAATAAGGCGACAACAAATAAGCTTCCAAAAGCTTAAATTCGTTTTTATTAAACGTTTTTAGATAATCTATAACTTTACTCTTCTTCATTTGCCTATTATAAAATCAAAAATTGGTCTTTAATTACTCCTAGCCTAAACAACTAGTTATCAATCACTTAGAAAATACATTAACTATTCAGCACCCAAATATACTACATACTTTTCTATTATAGCTTGCTTTTTTTGTCTTTGTTATTTTTTACTAGTTGATTTATATTTGAACCATCAATTGATAGGCATCATGTATAAAAATATGTTTGACTTTAAAAACGCAACAAATGAAGCAAAATTCATCTTATAAATATGTATGGCATTGGTTATTTTTTCTTTTACTTTGCACATACCTTACTAATATGCAGGCCCAAACTTGGCCTTGTAATGAGTCTAGCGCACAAATAGAACTGAATGTAAATAATGTTCGTACTACTTTGTTAAATGGTGGTGATTTATGGTGGAATCTTAACGAGGCTAAACATGAGTTTCCTAAAGTGGAACCAGGTTCGGGCGAAGATGCTAAACATACCATATTTGCAGGCGGTATTTGGATTGGAGGGATAGATGAATTTGGGCAACTAAGAGTTGCAGGGCAAACTTATCGTTATTCAGGACACAATGATTTTTACCCTGGCCCCATTATTAATAATGAACTCCCTACTATTTCTCAATGCAATAATTTTGATAGATTTTGGGAAGTGCGACGCACCGATATTGATGACTTTTTAACTACATTTGCCACCAATGAGGGGAGCATTGCACTAGCAGAAATTCCAACATCTATTTTACAATGGCCAGGCAAAAACAATCCGCATTTTAGCGATTTTGAATTACCCCCAGATAAAACGCTCGCTCCCTTTTGGGATGCTAATGGGGATGGTAACTACAATCCAATACATGGCGATTATCCTGTTATTGACGAAACTTCTCCTTGCAGTACTGCCGACCAAATGATATGGTGGATATTTAATGATACAGGCGGCCCGCATGGCCAAACCAACGGTATACCATTGGGCGTAGAAATTAGCACCATGGCTTATGCCTTTGTTACAGATGATGCACTAAACGATGCTACTTTCTATAAATACGATATCCGATATATGCGAGAGTTTGGAATAGATAGCATGTATATTGCACAATTTGTAGACCCTGATTTAGGACAGTACGATGATGACCATGTTGGTACCTCTCCTAATTTTGATTTAGCTTATACTTATAATGGAGATACATTAGATGGTGATTATGGTGAAAATATTCCCCTACTTGGTATTCACCTTTTAGAAACGCCCAAAATACCTACTGGATTTATTAATGCCGAATTAGAACCTATTTATGAAGAAGTAGGAATGACTTGTTTTAAATATTACAATAGTGATTTCTCCGTACAAGGTCCACCAGAAGCTGCTTCTGCTTATTATCAATTTATGGCTGGCTTATGGAAAGATGGAGCACCAATGACTTATGGAGGCAATGCCTATGGCGGAACAGACCCCTATCCTTACATGTTTCCAAGTCCACCCGATGATCCTACAGGTTGGTCGGAGTGTTCTGAAGGAAACACCCCACATGATCGCCGAATGTTACTAGCAAGCGGCCCATTTTCTATGGAGCTAGGAACGGTACAAACTTTTACGGTAGGCGTATATCATGCCTATCCCGATGCAATGCCCTGCCCTGCTATTTCCCCGCTTGAAGACATCAGTGTATTCGCCAAAAATTTTCATGCCGATTGGTGCGCTGGGGTTGCGGGCGGAGATGTTTGGCCTGGTGATGCGAATAGCGATGGCGTAGCCAATAATTTTGATTTACTGCCGATTGGTTTGGCAATGGGTGCAAGCGGGCCATTTCGTCCTGGTGCTAGTGTAGAATGGTTTGAACAAGCCTGCCCCAACTGGTCGGAAGCATTTGGTGGTGATACCTACCCTAGTGTTAATTTTAAACACGCCGATTGTGATGGGAATGGCTTGATTGAAATAGCCGACGGAAATGTAATTGCCTTAAATTATGGGCAAATAACTGGCAAAACAGGTGGCGAAAATGACGAGGATGGGGTGCCGCTTTATTGGGGAAATGTACAAACCATTGAAGAAGGAGTTTCCTATGAATACATCATTAATTTGGGCAGCGAAGAAGTGCCTGCTACCGAAGTTTATGGCATTGCCTTAACCATGCATTTTAACACCCCTCCCGATATTAACGAACTGCTAATCATAGAACCCAGCATTGATTTTTCTAACTCTTGGCTAGGAAATTTAGGCGACGACATGATACAAATAGATAAGCATTTTTTTAGTCCTGAAAGCAATACTTGGGAGGTAGCCCTTACTAGAATTGACCACGAAAATTGGGATGGCAATGGGGAATTATTTAGGGTATCTTGCCAAATGGAAATGGGCAGTTTAAAAACCGAAGCCATCATTCCTTTAAATATTGGTTTCGATGATGTACGCCTCATTAATGCCACAGGGCAAACCGTTCCAATTAACCAACTAGCCACCAATAGCGATACCAATATTATTCCCCTATCCTACCCTTTACAAATAAGTCCTAATCCTAGCAGCAAGTTTATTACTATAAAAACCGATATGCTACTAGAATCAGATGCCGTAATTCAAGTATACGATTTAGTAGGAAAAATAGTGTTCGAGAAAACGATTTCGGAATTTTCGCAAAGCTATACTATCCCAGTTTTAGGTCTACAGACTGGTTGTTATTTACTCAAAATAAGTAGTAAAAAATTGGGCCTTAATGTTAGTGAAAAATTGGTGATTAGTCCTTAGTAGTAAGTATGGATGTAGTTCCTGCGCTTAATGTTAAATTGTTTACTATTTAGCAATCACCAAATTTATTCGACCTGTACGATTGAACGTTTATCCTAATGTTTTTAAATTTGATTTAGTAGAAACACAATGCATTGTGTTTCTACTAAATCAAATTTAAAAACATTAGGATAAACGTTCAATCGTACAGGTCGAATAAATTTGGTGATTGCTAAATAGTAAACAATTTAACATTAAGCGCAGGAACTACATCCATACTTACTACTAAGGACTAATCACCAATTTTTCACTAACATTAAGGCCCAATTTTTTACTACTTATTTTGAGTAAATAACAACCAGTCTGTAGACCTAAAACTGGGATAGTATAGCTTTGCGAAAATTCCGAAATCGTTTTCTCGAACACTATTTTTCCTACTAAATCGTATACTTGAATTACGGCATCTGATTCTAGTAGCATATCGGTTTTTATAGTAATAAACTTGCTGCTAGGATTAGGACTTATTTGTAAAGGGTAGGATAGGGGAATAATATTGGTATCGCTATTGGTGGCTAGTTGGTTAATTGGAACGGTTTGCCCTGTGGCATTAATGAGGCGTACATCATCGAAACCAATATTTAAAGGAATGATGGCTTCGGTTTTTAAACTGCCCATTTCCATTTGGCAAGATACCCTAAATAATTCCCCATTGCCATCCCAATTTTCGTGGTCAATTCTAGTAAGGGCTACCTCCCAAGTATTGCTTTCAGGACTAAAAAAATGCTTATCTATTTGTATCATGTCGTCGCCTAAATTTCCTAGCCAAGAGTTAGAAAAATCAATGCTGGGTTCTATGATTAGCAGTTCGTTAATATCGGGAGGGGTGTTAAAATGCATGGTTAAGGCAATGCCATAAACTTCGGTAGCAGGCACTTCTTCGCTGCCCAAATTAATGATGTATTCATAGGAAACTCCTTCTTCAATGGTTTGTACATTTCCCCAATAAAGCGGCACCCCATCCTCGTCATTTTCGCCACCTGTTTTGCCAGTTATTTGCCCATAATTTAAGGCAATTACATTTCCGTCGGCTATTTCAATCAAGCCATTCCCATCACAATCGGCGTGTTTAAAATTAACACTAGGGTAGGTATCACCACCAAATGCTTCCGACCAGTTGGGGCAGGCTTGTTCAAACCATTCTACACTAGCACCAGGACGAAATGGCCCGCTTGCACCCATTGCCAAACCAATCGGCAGTAAATCAAAATTATTGGCTACGCCATCGCTATTCGCATCACCAGGCCAAACATCTCCGCCCGCAACCCCAGCGCACCAATCGGCATGAAAATTTTTGGCGAATACACTGATGTCTTCAAGCGGGGAAATAGCAGGGCAGGGCATTGCATCGGGATAGGCATGATATACGCCTACCGTAAAAGTTTGTACCGTTCCTAGCTCCATAGAAAATGGGCCGCTTGCTAGTAACATTCGGCGATCATGTGGGGTGTTTCCTTCAGAACACTCCGACCAACCTGTAGGATCATCGGGTGGACTTGGAAACATGTAAGGATAGGGGTCTGTTCCGCCATAGGCATTGCCTCCATAAGTCATTGGTGCTCCATCTTTCCATAAGCCAGCCATAAATTGATAATAAGCAGAAGCAGCTTCTGGTGGACCTTGTACGGAGAAATCACTATTGTAATATTTAAAACAAGTCATTCCTACTTCTTCATAAATAGGTTCTAATTCGGCATTAATAAATCCAGTAGGTATTTTGGGCGTTTCTAAAAGGTGAATACCAAGTAGGGGAATATTTTCACCATAATCACCATCTAATGTATCTCCATTATAAGTATAAGCTAAATCAAAATTAGGAGAGGTACCAACATGGTCATCATCGTACTGTCCTAAATCAGGGTCTACAAATTGTGCAATATACATGCTATCTATTCCAAACTCTCGCATATATCGGATATCGTATTTATAGAAAGTAGCATCGTTTAGTGCATCATCTGTAACAAAGGCATAAGCCATGGTGCTAATTTCTACGCCCAATGGTATACCGTTGGTTTGGCCATGCGGGCCGCCTGTATCATTAAATATCCACCATATCATTTGGTCGGCAGTACTGCAAGGAGAAGTTTCGTCAATAACAGGATAATCGCCATGTATTGGATTGTAGTTACCATCCCCATTAGCATCCCAAAAGGGAGCGAGCGTTTTATCTGGGGGTAATTCAAAATCGCTAAAATGCGGATTGTTTTTGCCTGGCCATTGTAAAATAGATGTTGGAATTTCTGCTAGTGCAATGCTCCCCTCATTGGTGGCAAATGTAGTTAAAAAGTCATCAATATCGGTGCGTCGCACTTCCCAAAATCTATCAAAATTATTGCATTGAGAAATAGTAGGGAGTTCATTATTAATAATGGGGCCAGGGTAAAAATCATTGTGTCCTGAATAACGATAAGTTTGCCCTGCAACTCTTAGTTGCCCAAATTCATCTATCCCTCCAATCCAAATACCGCCTGCAAATATGGTATGTTTAGCATCTTCGCCCGAACCTGGTTCCACTTTAGGAAACTCATGTTTAGCCTCGTTAAGATTCCACCATAAATCACCACCATTTAACAAAGTAGTACGAACATTATTTACATTCAGTTCTATTTGTGCGCTAGACTCATTACAAGGCCAAGTTTGGGCCTGCATATTAGTAAGGTATGTGCAAAGTAAAAGAAAAAATAACCAATGCCATACATATTTATAAGATGAATTTTGCTTCATTTGTTGCGTTTTTAAAGTCAAACATATTTTTATACATGATGCCTATCAATTGATGGTTCAAATATAAATCAACTAGTAAAAAATAACAAAGACAAAAAAAGCAAGCTATAATAGAAAAGTATGTAGTATATTTGGGTGCTGAATAGTTAATGTATTTTCTAAGTGATTGATAACTAGTTGTTTAGGCTAGGAGTAATTAAAGACCAATTTTTGATTTTATAATAGGCAAATGAAGAAGAGTAAAGTTATAGATTATCTAAAAACGTTTAATAAAAACGAATTTAAGCTTTTGGAAGCTTATTTGTTGTCGCCTTATTTTAATAAAAGCGAACAGCTAATTAGACTGTTTCGGTTTTTAAAAAAGTATTATCCGCAATTTAATAGTAAGTTGTTTACTAAAAAAAATGCCTTTGCTTTTGTGTTTGAACAAACCAAAGTTTACAACGAACAAATGCTGCGTAATTTAATGAGTAACCTAGCCAAACAACTCGAAAAATTTATGGTGCAGCAACAATTAACACAACGAACCGCACTACAAAAAGAACTCTTATTACAAGCATTATTTGATAGAGAATTAGATGCTTATTTTGAAAAGTATTTAGCAAAAGTAAAAAAGGCATTAAACAAGGCTCCCTTTAAAGATGCCCTACATTATTACAATGCTTACTTATTAGAAAATATGGATTATAATTACCGAATCGTGCAAAAAACCAGAGCCGTTGAAAGTAATTTACAAACCCTAGTTAATTTATTTGATTACCACTATTTAGCCCAAAAATTAAAATACTGTTGCATTATTTTAAATAGAGAAAGTTTATTAGCCGTTAAACACGATGTGCATTTAATAGACGAAATATTGCAATACTTAAATAAAAATAATTTTGAGGAAGTACCCGCTATTGTTTTATATCATCGTCTTTTTTATTTATTAAAAGAAGAAGAAAACGAAAATCACTATCAGCAATTAAAAAAAGGATTAGCACTACACAGCAATGCACTCCCTAAAACCGAATTGCGAGAAATATATGTAGCAACTTTTAATTATTGCAATAAAAAATTAAAGGGCGGAAATACCGTATACCTACGGGAAATTTTTGAATTATTTCAGCAAGCTATTCAAAAAGAAATATTTTTAATAGATGGATTTATTGTGCCACATCAGTTTTTTAGAAATGTGGTAATGGCAGCTTTACGTTTAAACGAATTAACTTGGGCGGAGGAATTTATAAAAAATTACCAAGCCAAAATTCCCGAACAACACCGCAGTAATTTGGTCAATTATTGTTTAGCCGCTTTGTGTTTTTATCGGAAAGAATATAAAAAAACATTAAGCTATTTATTGGAATTTGAATTTCAGGATGCCTACAATTATGTAGAGCATAAAACTTTATTGGTAAAAACTTACTACGAACTAGGAGCGTGGGATACGCTAGAATCGACCCTAGCAGCTTTTACCCGTTACCTCAATCGCAGTAAAGTTATTCCCGAACATTTTAAAGTGAGTTATAAAAATTTTATTCGTTTACTCACCAAATTATATCAATGGCGAATGCAATCCAAACAAATAA
>JAHDBT010000316.1 GCA_020630215.1 Bacteroidota bacterium | reverse complement strand
GCTTGATGTAATACTTAAACAACTATTTGCACAAAACCCAATGTGGTTGAGTATATTTTGTGTTTATGCAAGGCGCAAAACATGAGTGAACGATTTTTGCGTAGCAAAATAAATGCATATTAATGCATTTAAGTGTAGCGAACCGCTTGCGGCTGGGTTGGCAGCCTTAGCTACGGCGAGTATTTGCAACGAAGGATAAGCGGAAAAGAACAAGTAGAAATAGGAAATTATTTAATTAGCACTACTTATTTTAAGCTGGCGTAGCCAATACCATAAGGTTATAAGTTTTGGGCACACAGTTAGATATTTTGCAATGCCGTAGGCATGAACGACTTTGTAACATCGGAATTTATTCCGATGTGATAGGTTGTGCTTCGTTTTTTACCTATCATCGTTAGCTCGAAGCCTTAAACTTTTAGTTTTTAACCCGAAACCAAGGCGAGGAGTAATGTCTTTTTTATCAAAAAAGCATTAAAAGTCTATTTTTCAAATATTTAAATGCATTTTTTTTTTCTCCTTTTATATTAATTGTTTACTTTTACTAAGCTAAAAATCAATATACATACTTACCATTTTTAGTGCCTTAAAAAAACGAATAGATGCCTATTTGTTATATTAGTGATGCCCATTTTTAGAACCTTCCAGTATATTAAGATGGAACTACTTCTTGGCAAACAGATAATGTGTCTAATACAAATCAATATATGTTAACAGGTTTGGCGGCTTGCACCAACTACGAATTTGAGGTGGCAACTACTTGTGGTTCTTTAACAAGCACCTATAGCAGCACCTATAATTTTACAACTGTAAATTGTGGAAGCGGTGGTATTAGAGTCGAACTAAAAGTGTTTTTAGAAGGTCCATTTAATACAACGAGTATGAGCAACGATTTGCAAACCAATAATTTAATCCCGCTGAATCAACCTTATAATACCACGCCCTGGAATTACAACGGTTCGGAAACTGTGAGCGATTTGTCGAGCATTTCTAGCAATACCAACGATTGGATTTTACTAGAATTACGCAGCAGCAGCAATGCCGCTAGTGTAGTAGAAACAAAAGCTGCTTTTTTACAAACAGATGGAACTGTTGTTTCGCCAGATGGCAGTGTAGGAGTTGGTTTTAGTACTTCGTTAAGTGCAGGAAGTTATTATATAGTGGTGCGTCATCGTAACCATTTAGATGTAATGAGTGCCAATGCCATAAATTTACCCAATGTAGGAAATCCCTACGATTTTACCAGCGCAGCTACCCAAGCCTATGGCCCTAACCAACAAATACAATTGGGGCTAGGCATTTACGGTTTGTATGCTGGCGATATGGATCGGAATGGCGTAATTACCTATGCCGATTTTAATGCTTACTTGCCCGATTTAAATGCCATTTACGGTTATTTTGATGGTGATTTAGATATGGATGGCCTAGTTAAGCCTAGTGATTTTCTTATTTATAGCCCTCATGCTAGGGTCATTGGTGTAGACGAAATTAGGTATTAATTAATCATGACTGGAAGAGCAAATTTAGGAGTTTTCTCTTCCAATAATTTGCTGATAAGATTTAAACATTTTAATAATATACTTGCCAATCACATCAAATTCGAGGTTAATAACCGTGCCTATTTGGTAAGTATGAAAAACAGTATGCTCGTGTGTATACGGAATAATGGCCACCGAAAAACTATTGGCTTCGGCTTTTACAATGGTTAAGCTCGTTCCATCAACAGTTATCGAACCTTTATCTACTAGGATATTATCTGTTTTATTATCGTATTTAAAGGTGTAATACCAACTGCCGTCGCTTTCCTCAATATGAGTGCATACAGCTGTTTGGTCTACATGCCCTTGCACAAAATGCCCATCTAAACGAGCACCTACTTGCATACAGCGTTCTAAATTTACCTTACTCCCTACCTCCAATTGATTTAAACTGCTTTTTATCAAGGTTTCGTGAATAGCAGTTACCGTATGTATATCGCCTTCTACTGCTATAACGGTTAAGCATACGCCATTGTGGGCAATACTTTGGTCAATCTTTAATTCCTTGCTAATAGGCGATTGTATGCTGATGTGTAAATTACTGCCGTCGCTTACTAATGCGGTTACGCTACCAAGTGTTTCTATAATTCCTGTAAACATGAATTGAATTGTTTTTTGCTGAACTGTTGAATTGTTTTATTGTTGAACTATTTTTATAAGCAGATTTTAAAGTCTTAAGCTTCTCCAAAATCACCTTTTACAAACTTTTTCAAAAGCATCATCATACCGCCCTACTATTTGTTGCCAGTCATAATGCTGCACATACTGCTGAAAAGTATTGGTTCTGATGGCTGCAATATTAACAATTGCATTTTCTAATAAGTTTACAAAAGTGTCAAAATTTGTGTAATAGTGTTTTTCGTGTAAATGAGTAGGTAAATGTTCTGGATAAGCTAAACGTTTGGGTAAAATAGGATAGCAATTACAATAAAGAGCTTGCACTACGCTGCCGCCAAAAAAGTCTTGATTAGCAGTAACGGGCAATAGGTCGGCCTGCCATAAGTAATTAATATAGGTGGTAAAATCATCTGTGTATCCCCAATGTATAATATGCTGTTGCAGTTTTGCTTTAGCGGTTTTAAAAATAGGCGGTTTTTTAGCATAACTTTCTCCTAGCACCACCAAATTAAAATCCAAACCTTTTTCCGATAATATAAATAAAGCCTTAAAAAAATCTTCGGGGTTTTTATCGTATTCCCAGCGGTGATTCCAAACAATGCTTGCTTTTGCCTGCTCATTTTTCTGAATGGCTGTTGATGCTTGTTGCTGTTGGCTAAATTGTTGTAAATTCAAGCCTAAATGTAAGACCTGACTTTTTTGTTTAATTGGAGCTACATGTTCTAAGCCTTGGTAATCAGGAAACTGTTTTAAGAAAGCAGGAAGGGCATTCGTGAAGGAATGCAGGTGATACTGTGAATTAAAAAACAAAGCATCGGCAGCTAGGGCAGAGGTATAGTTGATAAAAGAATAATGATTATCGCGTTTTAATTGTACATCGGCATCTGTAGGCGACCAAGGATAGGTAAGTTGATTTTCGTGAAAGTATAAAGCGGTTGGTATAGAGGCAGATTTGGACTGGGTTAAAGCTAAAAAAGTACATACATCAAGCATATCCGTTGCTAAAATTAAATCGGGACAAAAACTAGCGTCCATAAATTGCTGTGCTAATGTTACTGCGCCGCCATGCATTCGCCATTTCCAATATTTGCCGGGTAGTTGTAATATTTCTATTTTATGTTGGCTAAAATGGGCGTAAGTTTTTGCCCAACTTGCATGAGAACCCGTAAAAAAAGGCTCAAGCAGTAATACGTTCATTTAGATATGGTTGGTTACTTTGACCTATTTATCCAATAAGGAAAAGTACTTGATACTTTACAGTAGTGTAGTGAAGTGGAACCGTCGATATGCCAAGCACCCACTACTAGCTACCAAAAAAAGTGTCAACCGCTTAGAATAAATAGGTCATTACTTTGGATAAAAATGCAAGATAGGAAAAAATATAGCGGATAACCAATTTTAAGAATTGTTTTACCAGATAGGCAAGAGGCTAGATATTACAATGCCACAAACACCAATTTGGGCAGTACATAGCACTTTGCAAAGTAGGTTTGCAAGGGCTACGAATTGCTAAATTGTATCGCAGATTAAGGAATCAAAGCAGTAAGCTACTACAAAGATTATTTTGGAGTAATGCTTGTTGGATAGCGTATTAAGTTGATGCCTTTAGGGTATAGTAATAAATGATAAGAAATTGCTATTTCACCACTACACTATCAGGAGGTAGTTTTTGATTAGCAAAATTATGTGCAGATGCAGATATGTTTTTATCAGGAGCATCGGCAGAGGACGACTCTATTACAGGCGGGCCAGTAAACAGGTCATCATTTAATAGCGCATTGGCTGTTCGTCCTATTTGGCACAAAGCCAAAATAAAGATAAAGGCAGCCATCATATAAGCTAATGTATTTCTCTTATTCATGATATTGGACTTTTCTCATTGTAATGACAAAATCAGGCTAATGTCATTGTATTGTAGGTTCAGCAACAATCATACCAAAGGAAACCATGCATATAACAAATCACTTTTTAGTAAGTCTTGGTCATGCTTTCGGGTATTGTTATTACAAAGTCTGCTAAGTCTATAAACTCTTTATCTAAAAGGCTAATACTCACTTGTTCTACGCTCGAAATAGTCAAGATTTTGAGCTGTTTTTTTTGCTGCTTGAGGTGCCAAAAAATTCCTTCAAAATTATTTGAGTGATAAGCCCCATTAAAATGTAAAAACTGTGTCCTATTAGTGCAAGTTTGTACAATAAAGTAGGCCATTGTCGCATCTTTTACGGCTTGTGAGTGTGGAAAATGACTAGGATTTGGGTCACTGTGTCCTGCCATTTCCAATAAAGATTGGTAATTAGGGAGGCTTAAATCTACTTCAATAGGTAGGGGAGCAATGTATTTTTTTGCCTGTTCGCTCAAACTATCTAAACTGCTTAATCCTTTTTTGTAAACCATAGATGCGTATCGCCTAGGAATATTGCTGGCAATAAAAGGTAAATTATTGGCTTTGGCGTAGGAGAGGAGGGGTTTGTAATCGGTTTTGTAATTAGGCCATAAACGGGCTTCTTTTTCAAAGCTTTTTTCACTAATCAGATCCTGTAAATACTCGTTAATTAATAATTGGTTATCGGCTTCAAACATTTCGGCTCCTAGCACCAATTGGTTTTGTTTGTGTGCATGCAAATCTTTTGTTAATTCTAATTGCAGCCAATGACAAATAGGATTGTTATGTAATTCCCCAAACAAAATTACATCGGCTTTTTTAGCTGCCTGCAACATTTTTTTATAAGAACTTACCTTCCCCTTTTTATCAAAAATTTGATAAGCCTGTTTGTGAGTTGCGGTAAAACTTAGGAGTAAAAAGCTAGTAAGTATTAGTAGGATAGGAGTGTATTTAGTAGTCATTTTATAGAGCTGTGGTTATCAAAATAGGGCATCTTTTAGTCGCCAGTCAAATAAATCCTTGTACTTTTAATACAGGGGCATTACCAAAATAAACAGAGTCTTGTTAAGGAACAACAGCCTGCAAAGAATAATAACAAAACATAAAATAAGGTGGCTTGTATTTCGTTTTGTTTAGGAATTAGTTTTAGATTCAGACTATATTAATTTTCTTTTGCCTTTTTGTAATATAAAGCCAGTATAGAAAAATTAGCTGAATTTTGCATTTTTAGAAATAAAAAAATAATTATCTTTTAAAAAACAAAAAAAAAATGAAAAAAAGTAAAATGTTTTGGATAGGGTTGCTAACTATTGTTCTTGGACTAATCTTTGGCGTATACGGAAATTTAACTACCTATATGGATAATCAGGGAGTATTACATGAAACTATTTATACACCATTAAGTGTACTTTTTATTATTATAGGCATCCTCTCACTTAGTATGAGCACTTTGATTTATTTTTTTCGAAAAAAGAATAATCTAAGTAACGTTTAAAAAATAAGTGAGGCGAACTAAAAATACTTATCCATAAACCGCCTCCCCACCTAAAAAAGTAGCGGCAACCTTTAAATCCGGAATTTGTAGGAGGGGAACTTGCAGTAGGTCATCTGCTAATACCACAAAGTCGGCCATCTTATGGGCTTCTATGCTGCCTCGTTCGTGTTCTTCAAAATTGCTGTAGGCAGCCCATATGGTCATGGCTTTTAGGGCTTGTTGTCTGCTCAACGCATTTTCCATTTGAAACCCATTAGCTGGCCAACCTTTTACATCCTGCCTAGCAACTGCCGCAAAAAATCCTAGCAGCGGATTAATTTTTTCTACAGGAAAATCGCTGCCCGCAGCTACAAAATTAGTTTGTTGCAACAATTCCTTAAAAGCATAGGCTCGTTTTAATCTTTCGGCACCTAAGCGTTGCCCTACCCAGTACATATCCGAGGTAGCGTGTGTTGCTTGTATAGATGGGGTAATGTTATTTTGCCCAAACTTATCTATATCTTCCAACTGCACAATTTGAGCATGTTCTAACCGCCAACGTAGCTTGTTTTTACCTTGTAATACGGCTGCATAAGCAGCTAATACCAACTTGTTGGCCGCATCGCCAATTGCATGAGTTGCCACTTGAAAACCCTTTTCTTTGTATAATTTACAGTCGGCTACAAATTCATTAAAATCAAGTAGCTGTAATCCATTGGTTGCTGCATCGCTATAATTGTTTAGCAGCCATGCGCCTCTCGAACCTAAAGCACCATCTGCAAAATATTTAAAGCAGCGCACATTCAGGAAATCTGTTTTTAGTGGGCCATTTTCAAAGTAATATTGTTTATTTTTTTCGCTGTGATGCACCATGCAATAAAAGCGCATTTTTAATTGTTGTGCAGCTTGTAATTGTTCAATTAATGCGACTTCTTCTTGGTTAACATAAGCTTCATTTAAGCTGGTTAAGCCAACGGCATGACAATCTGCTTGGGCTTTTAACATCGCTTTCCCTAGTGCCTGTAAGGAGGTTTGCGGAAGAAAAGAATTAACATAATGAATCGCATTATCCACTAAAACACCATTGAGATTTCCTTGCTCATCCGTTTTAAAAATACCGCCTTCTACCTGTGTGCTTGTAGTTGCCTTCGCCATATCCAAGGCTTTTTGGTTGGCTACCGCAGCGTGTAAATCTACTCGATGTAATAGTACGGGTGTATTGGGAAAATGGGCATCTAATATTTTTTTATCTGGATATTTTTTCCCATCCCAGTTGCCTTCATTCCATCCTCTGCCAACAAGCAGGGGGCTGTTAGGATGTGTTTGGTGATATTGTTTTAGCTGACCGACTACTTGCTCAAAAGAGGTGGCATCAAATAATAATACCTCATTTTTCATTAAACTGTAGCGTAAAAAATGGCAATGAGCATCGTAAAATCCTGGATATACAAACTGCCCTGCTAAATTTAATTTATGGCTCGATTGAAACTGCTTTAAAATATCAGAACTAGTGCCAACAGCCACAAATTTACCGTCTTTTACAGCAAAAGCCTCTGCTAGGTCGAAATTGGGATTAATGGTATACACTTTGGCATTGTAAACAATTAAATCTACTTGTGGCATATTATCGTTTGTTTGTTACTATTCCACCTGTTACTACTATTTAGCAAATGCGGAATAGTAACGTTAAAATAAGAATGGCTAAAGATAAGCTTTTTAATAAAAATGGAAGCAGAAATAGAAATTTTAAAAGCTTGCAAAAAATATAAATATGGAATAAGAAGCAGGCATAGAAATTGCATTTGGAAAGAAAATAGTATATTCGCCTTTATTTTTTAAAAGTGTTGCAGTTATTTCTTTTGCGTCCCTAAACCCCGAAACCTTTAATTAGCAACCAAATCAATTATATTAATGGAAACTTTAACAATAGCAAATTTAACAACGCTCATTATGCTCGTTATGCTACAAATTGTTTTGAGCGTAGACAATTTATTATACATTTCCCTAGAATCGAGAAATGCTCCTGCCGATAAGCAGGCTTTTGTTCGTAAAATAGGCATTGGACTCGCAATTTTTCTGCGAATTGTTTTGTTGTTTGTGCTGATGTCTATTATTGGTTATTTTCAAGAGCCACTATTTGATTTACACTTAGGCGAATTTGTGCATGGTTCTTTTAACTTACATGCTGTGATTGTGCTGCTAGGCGGCGGTTTTATTATGTATACCGCTATTAAGGAAATATGGCACATGATTGCCCTCGAAGAACACGAAGAAACAGCAGACAAAAAGCCGAAGTCGGTTGCTTATGTTATTGGAATGATTGTGCTGATGAACTTGGTCTTTTCTTTCGATTCTATTTTGAGTGCAATGGCTTTAACGGAAGTATTTTGGGTAATGGCTATTGCCATTGTAGTAGGCGGTGTGCTAATGATTTGGCTGGCAGATAGGGTCTCTACCTTTTTGCAAAAAAATAGAATGTACGAAGTGCTAGGCTTATTTATCCTTTTCTTAGTAGGGGTAATGCTACTCTCGGAAGGGGGACATTTAGCGCACCTGAAATTGTTTGGCAGCGAAATTCTCCCCATGAGCAAAGCCAATTTCTATTTCATTATTTTTATTTTGGTAATTATTGATCTGGTACAAGGCCGCTACCAAAAGAAATTGAGTCGTGCTAAGGAAAAGCATTATGCAGAAAAACATCCTAATAAAGCTTAAGTGAAATGAAAAAAATAACCTCCACCAATAAATTAAATTGGTGGAGGTTATTTTTTCTCATTCACTAAATCAAAACATAAGGCTACTCGTTTTATAGGAGGTAAACTTTCATCATTCAATTTAAAACCCTATTGCGGAGTAGCAACTAAAAAAGTATAAAAAAATCCCTAGTGGCTCAAAACTTAAGTTTCTGATGATTAAGTCGCCGTATTTTTTTTCTG
>JAHDBT010000315.1 GCA_020630215.1 Bacteroidota bacterium | reverse complement strand
TCATTTTTTTTATAAAAAATGAACGTGGAGTAGTAAAAACTCAACGGAGTATTGAGATTAGTAACGCATAAAAAATAAGTCCGCCATTTCTACTTGATTTTTCGCACTTATCCTGCGTTGCAAATACTCGCCATAGCTTAGGCTATGTCTGCGCTTTGCGCCTTGTTTAAGCACAAAATCTCTGCGTACAAATTGTCGGACTTACTTTCTAAACGTTACTCATGAAAAACAAATCGCTAAAAAAAATAATTGTTTTTGTTGCTATTTTATGCTGCTTGCATTTACTGCTCTACGCAGCTATGAGTTATTACATTTCCATAACTCACCTAATAAAAATAGACCAAAGACTAAGCAATCAACAAGAAGAATTCACCTATTTATTTATGGGAGATTCTCACACGGCACAATCTGTTGACACCACCATTATTACTAATGCGTTTAATTATGCGGTAGGCGGAGAAAGTAATATTAGAACCTATTACAAGTTAAAAAACTTACTTGACAAAAATAAAAAACCACTATTTAAAACCATCGTATTCTCCAACGATTTACTCACCTTTACCACTACGGTAAGCCAACTCGAAAAATCTTCGGCTTATTATGTACGGTATATAAACTATTGGGAACTAGGTAGTATTAAAAACAAACGAGTAAAATATTTACTAGATTATTTAAAACACCGTTTTTTTCCCTATGCTGGTTTTGTACAAAGTAAATGTTTAAATAGAGGAAAAAAACAATTTATTTTGGAAGAAAAAAACAAAGCAACTTGGGAAGAAACATTAGAAAAAGATGCTTATACTTTATTAAAGCAAGTAGCAATAGATAAACGTTCGAGTCTTTACAATGCTACATCTGTTGCGTATGTAAAAAAAACATTGGATCTATGCCACGCAAACAACTTACAAGTTTTATTTATTAAATATCCTGTAACTCGTTATTTTAAAGAAGCTGCCCAACAAATTGCCCCCAATAAATTATTGCAACATTCGCCAATAGATAGTTTAATTCAACTTTACCCTAATACCAAGCAATTAGATTTAAGCAATCCCCTTGTTAATGATATACATTATTTTACCGATAATCATCACCTTAATCTTAAAGGAAAAAAAGCGTTTTCTAAATTGCTAAAACAAGAGCTTATAAAGCTAAAATAGCTGCGTATAAAACTGACAGCCAAGCGTTCTGACTGCTGACAATGAGCGAAGCGAATGAGCTGACTGCTAAAAAAAAACTACTTCATATTTCGCTGCACATTTTCCAAACTTTCTCCTATTAATTCTTCTAGGGCAATTTTGGTAACTTTCACTTCTATCTCTGCTTCTAGTTTATCCACTTTGGCTTCGGTATATGCGCCCGAAGCACTGTTGTAAGCTTCTATAGTAGCCATACCTATTTCAAAGTTAGATTTTACCGTAATATAGGTCGTATACATTACCGACTCTACTTCCGTATACAGTTTTAATTTCTCAATAGAGGCTTCATAGGCATTGTACCGACGAAATACTTCTGCCCTAATAAATACTTTTTGTTGGTTTACTCTATCCTCCGAAATTTTGCGTCCTTCCTTCGCAATTTTAACATTATGAGGACGCAACATTACATCAGCCAAAGAAAAAGTAACACCAATATTATAACGTGGATATAATACCGCATCTGGATTAGCAGTTGGGTCGTTGGCAACATTTTGATCGTTTAAATTAAAGGTAGCTCTTACGCCTTTGGTCCAATCTTTTTTAGCCAATTGTATTTTTTCATCTTCTATATTCATCATCCGTTCTAGTGCAGCATTGTCGGGATTGTTTACCCAAGCCAATTGCACCAACCGTTCTTTTAATTCACCTACTCTACTATCAATAGGTTGTACTACTTCATCAAAGTTAATGGTTTGCTGGGCATCAACCAAAAAAGTACTCGTTCCTACTAGTAAAAGTAGGCAGCAAAATTTTCTTAAAAAAGAAAAAAATAAAGGGCAATAGGATAACGGAAAGACCTTACTATCATCAAATATAGTGGCCTTTGGTTGGGAGGGCGTTACCTCGCAACCATTTGTTAAAGGGTATTGTGATGGCATTTTTCTATAAAGTTTGAATAATTACAAAAGTAGTTGGGCTAATTTGGGATATGCAAGGATTATAAACTATACAAAGTTTGGTAAATTATTTTATTTGTTCAAAACTTAGGGTAAGCTTGATGCAAAGCATGGTAGTTAAATGGTTGTATGGCTAAACTGTTGTATGGCTGTATGGTTAAACTGTTTTATGGCTATATGCTAAATTGTTGTATGGCTGTATGGCTAAACTGTTGTATGGCTATATGCTAAATTGTTGTATGGCTATATGGCTAAATTGTTGTATGGCTGTACGGCTAAATTGTTGTATAGCTATATGCCAAAATATTACAGATAAGTATAACCAAACTGTTAAATAACAAAATTGTTTCTACTACTACCATCTACAAAAAAAACGGTGCAGCGAAGCGAAACCGTCTAATACCAACTACCATCTAAGTCCCATGTTCAAAGGGTCGCATATAGCCGCCTAGCCTGCCGATGTATTTTTTAAATCGAAGGGCAAAGGCTTTGGATAGGCTGCCTGCTTCAATTAGGCGACGGTCGCTGGTCCATACACGGGCTTCTATGCTTCCTACCCTTTTAATGCGGCCTAGTTTACTTAGTAAATAGCCCATCCATCCATCTTCCGAACGTTCGGTTACGCTGCGGCGTAAATTGTGTTCAAAGCCGCCTACTTCCATTGCGTCGGTTTTTCTGAAGGCGTGGTTAAAACCCATTACATTTACAAAATCTTGGTTTCGACTACGCATTTTAATAATGGCCAAACTACCTGTTTCGTGTAGCATTAATGCTGCCCTACTTACGCCAGGGCTTGGTATAAATGCATAGCTGCCATATACACAAGCAATGCTCGTATCTTTTAGCGGTTCAACCATTGCATCTACCCAAGTAGTTGGATAAATGGTATCGCAATCGGCATTTAAAATGTATTTGCCTCGTGCTTTTTCTAGGCCTGCCTGTCTAGCATAACTAATACCCTGGTTGATTTCGTAAACCGACGTTACGCCACATAAATCTAAGATAGCTTGTGTGCGGTCGGTCGATTTATTATTGGCTACAATTAACTCGGTTACATAGCTGGTTTCTATTTTAGCTAAAGAGGATAAAGTGCGTAATAAATCTTGTTCCTCGTTATAGGCAGGTATTACAATAGACACTTCGGGATTAGCAGGATTTTTAAATCGTTGCAAGCCCAATCGTATCAAACCAATTTTACTAGCCTCGGTTCCTTTTAAAGGGCGGGCATTATTGGGTTGGTAATTGAAGGTGGTAAAATCAATGTCGTGTTGTTTTACCCAATCTGGTACGGTTAGTTTTATCATTTCTTTTAAAATATGATGTGATTTTATTTTCGGCTACTATTACGATCCATGTTCAAAAGGACGCAAATAGCTGCCTACTTTGCCAACATGTTTTTTTAAACGAATAGCAAAAGCCTTAGGTAAACTCCCTGCTTCTAGTAATCGTCGGTCGCTAGTCCAAGCCTTGGCATGGTCGCCGCCTATTCTTTTTATTAGTCCTTTTTTACTTAGCAAATAGCCCATCCAGCCATCTTCCCCTCGTTCGGTTTCGCTGCGGCGTAAATTGTGTTCGTAACCACCTACGTCTACTGCGTCTGCTTTTCTAAAAGCATTGTTGCAGCCCATTACGTTTACAAAACTGCGGTTATACCTACGCATTTGTATTACCGACCAAGTGCCTAACTCGTGTACTGCTAACCCTACTCTTTTATTTCCTTTACTTGGTATAAAAGAGTAATTGCCATACACACAAGCTACTTTCGGATTTTTGAGCGATGGTATTAAAGCATCTACCCAGGTAGCAGGATAAATGGTATCGGCATCGCCACTAATAATGTATTTACCTCTGGCTTTTTCTAGACCAGCTTGCCGTGCATAACTAATGCCTTGTTCGGTTTCATATACCGTACTCACCCTACACAAATCTAAAATAGCTTGTGTATTATCGGTCGATTTATTGTTGGCTACAATGAGTTCGGTTTCAAAATTGGTTTTAATGTTGGCAATAGAAGACAGCGTGCGAAGCAAATCTTTTTCCTCGTTATAGGCAGGTATCACAATAGATACCTCTGGATGTTTAGGATTATTAAAACGTTGTAATCCGAAACGAATCATGCCAATAGTACTTGCTTGTTTTCCTGTTAAAGGACGAGTACTATTAGGCTTATAATCGAGCTGGGTAAAATCAATACAATGTTTTTTTACCCATTTGGGTACTGTTAGATGAATCATTTTGTAAGGGTTTATACGTATATTGTTTGGGTAAACATCTCATCTAAAGCTAGGGAGCTAACAGTATCCTTATTTGATTAGTTTATGGTAAATATGGTTGTAGTTGGTTTTATATTTTTGAGTTTTAATGAGTGAGTAAAATTTTATTTTGAAATAGTATCTATCCTCCTATTTAAATTAACGCACTACTTCTGTAGCGGTAGCTGCTAATTGTTGCTGTTCCGCTTCCTGTTTAAGTTGTTGTCGTTTTTTATCGTACCGCCTAATAACAACCAATGCCGCCATTGACGTGTACAAAATAATACTGGTAGGAATTTGGGTAGAAGCCTCTTGCGGATAATTGGCGACCATTAACATAAATGCCAATACCAAAAAAGCAGTGTAGTAGGCTTTTAGTTCAGGGTCTTTGGTACGTAAATAATTCCGAACGCCTGTTCGCATCACCACAAACCAAAGCATCATGTATATAAACAAGCCTATCCATCCTTGTTCTACGCCAATACGTACGTAGGTGCTATCGGGGGGGAAACCTGCTAGGTGATGGCTAGGAGAAAAACGCAATCCCCAAATGCCCGTGCTTCCTAAGCCGCCACCAAAAGGATGCGACCGAATAAAGGGTTGTATGTTTTTTTGGTTGTCGAGGCGTATTTGCATCGAAGCATCTTTTTGTATTTTAAAACTCGATTGCATCCGATAAACAATTACACTTCCCGTTGATTTTAACATAAAGGCCGAACCCATCAACAGCAAAATTCCTACAATAATAAACACCTCTTTACGCATGGTTAGCAGGATGTAAAATATCATCCCTACTGGCATTAATACAACAGCGGTACGAGTACCAGAATAAGATAAAGCCATGAGCATGAGTACCACCAAAACGCCTAGTAGTAATCGCTTATACCACTTAAAAGGTCCCATCATTAAAGCAAAACAAAACATGGACATATAAGCGCAATGAATCCCAAAAACCATTGGGTCGGACATAAAAGAAAATATCCGTAAATGATTCCATTGGTAGTATAATTTAAAGCGGTGCATATCCTTATACAACCATCGGCGTTCAAAAGGTAATAAGCCGTAAAACTCTTGGAAAAGCCCGTATAAAGTAGCTACCGCTGCCAAACCTATGATGAGTTTTACCATAAATTTAAAGTACTTAAAATCTTTAAACTCGTACAGTATCATAAAGTAGATAAGGCTTAGTATGGCCATGGCCCTTACCGTATATACCCATGCCATATGCGAGGGTGCCCACGGATTTAGTCCTTCTATAAGGTTGTACAAAATCCATAAAACAATCATCACACTAATAGGGCTTTTGGCCCATTTCCAGCTTTGGCCGTTAATGTGTTTAAAGCACAAGCCTAAAAACAGCATAAACACCAGCGCATCGAGTAAAGTACCTAGGGGTTGCTGTACAACCCGCCTGACTCCCAAAATAAAAAAGGAAGCAGTAACGGCTACAGCAATGCCTACTCGTAAATTAAAAATACAAGTAAATAAAATAGGTACGCCAATAACCCCTGCCAACAGTATCATGCCTACCTTTTCGTTGGTAGTTCCAATAATATAAGCAAGTGCTAAAGAAACAACTAGTAATATAATAAAACCTAAAGGGTTGTTGAGTTTTTCTCGAACCAATAGGCGATGTAAAATGGCGGTCATAGATATAACTTTTCTTTTAGGGAGCAATAATTAGCTTGGGTTACTAAATAATAAGTCAAGTAAATTATGATAGGTTACGTAGTCTATTGTCCTCCAAAAAATAATGACCTCTATTCCCCTTTTGGAAGGGGTGAGGGGGAGGTCAGTATAAAATGCCCATTATTTTTTGGAGGACTTTACGTAGTTAAATCATAGTTGATGCCCTTAGTAAACATTAATTTTGTAGGCATTACCCTCCCCTAGCCCCTCCAAAGGAGGGGAATTGGCGCTGTTTAGCGAATAGGGACTGCATTGTTTCATAACACCAACTTATCATAAATGGGTTGACTTATTATTTAGTAACCACAGTTATAAAAAAACAACCTTTGCAAAAAAGGCCATTAAAATAAAAAAACACAATAAGGTGGCAGCCCACTCAATAAAGGTTTCGAGCTTCGTTAATTCGTCCTTCGGTTCGTTATAACCGGGTATGCGCTGCGGAAAATATCGCTTAAACATGTTGTTTATTTTTGGTTGATTTTTGTTTTTCAAAGTCGGCAATAATTTGCCAAAACTGCTCGGCCCTATCCGTCCAACTATTGCCTACCGTAGAGTCTAAACGGGCTTGTCTTTTACTAGGCGAATCTTCGGCAAAAGCTTGGTTCACCTTTGCCAAAAACTGTTCCTCATCGTCGGCTATATACACCACGTCTTTAAAGCGATGTACATCTACCGAAAAATTGGTACATACAACGGGAATGCCTGCTGCTAGGTACTCGTTCATTTTTAATGGATAAATGCCTTTGGTTAAATCCATGTACTTAAACGGTATTAACGCACAGTCTACATACTGCAAATAGGCGGGTAATTCTTCTAGGCGTTTACTACCTGTTATAATTACATTGGGCAATTTATCCAATCCACTCTCGGCACAATAATTCGATGTATTTGGCCCTAGCATTAACAACACTTTGTCGGCATGTTGTTGGGCTACTTGTTTGAGTAAATTGTAGTTTAACCGCAACGAAATATTGCCCATATAGCAAATAACGGGTTTATCAATACCTTGTAATTCGGGTGGGCGTTCAAATTTTTTGTTGAAGGCCTGCTCAAATAATTTGGTATTGGCCGCATTGGCCAACAAGTGTGCTGCTTTAGTTGGAGTGGAAGTAAGTTTGGTAAGATGCGTGGATACCGACAGGGTGATGTCGGCATTATTAATTACCTGCCGTTCTAACCGAACGCCATGTTTAGCTACGTGTGGTGCCTGGCTAATATCGTCTCGATTTTGGTAAATAAATACCCGAGGTTTTAAATCGGCTGGCAGTTTCCGCACAAAAAATGGATTAAAGGAATTGATAAAAATATAGTCCTTTATCCCATGATCTTTTTTTATTTTACGAATGGTATTAAATACCAAACGCTCGTTAAATTGGGTGAAAAAATCGTATAGCTTGGCTTGGTTGTTTTTAATAGGCAACCAGTTAATAGGTAAAGTAACGGGTGGTGTAACTGCCGTAAAGTTGTTGGGCAAATGGGGTAATTTGCGATAAATGTTTTTTCCCATTAACAAAGCCCCTCTACGAGATTGTATGGCCTCCGTATTATACAATGTCACAAAATCTTTTAAGGTGTAAGGATGGTCGATGTAAAAAATACGGTTGGTTTTTGCCAACTCCTTCGCCAACGAATAAATAGCCGACGAGTATTGTCCATCCCACCTAGACATCGTCATGATGATGATGTCGCAATTTTTAGTTTCCAATTTTTTTTTTTTAAGGGGTCAGCTGTCAGAACGTTCGCTGGCGCTCACTGTCAGAACGCTGCGCTGTCAGTTTTCTGCTGACGTGTTTTTTAGTTTTTTAGAAGTCAGTTGTCAGACCGTTTGCTGACGCTCACTGTCAGAACGCTGCGCTGTCAGTTTTTATGCTGACGGGTTTTTAGTAGTCTGTTTTAAGTAATGGTAGTTACTTATTATACTGACGCTTTTTTTTAGTTATAGTTTTTAGCACCTACGGTTCTAGTGACTCAAAACCTAAGTTCTTGATAACCCAAGTCTTGTCTTTTTTTCCTGCTACTGCGTTATTACTCGGTCACGTAGCTACGGCTATGCTCCCTCGCAATGCCTTGTAGCAGAAAAAAAATACGGCGACTTAATTATCAGAAACTTAGGTTCTGAGCCACTAGGTTATTGTATGATTTTTTGGATACTAAAGTTTAATGACCAATTATCAAATCACTATTTTCAAATAATAATCAAAATTCAAAAATCCCTAGCCAACGTCAGCAGGAAAAAATGTCTGAATTTGGATAGTCCAGATGTATGGATTTTTTGGATGCTATGCTAACGATAACAAGCAAAAAATCAAATTCCAAAAATCAAAAATCATATATCAACCCTCCCATCGTCAGCAGGTAAACAATTTTAAATTCTAAATCTTCGATGCTAAATTTTAAATGAACCCCTCCCATCGTC
>JAHDBT010000007.1 GCA_020630215.1 Bacteroidota bacterium | reverse complement strand
TTCTAGGGAAGGTCATGGGGAGTTTGCCGCTAGGGTTGTAGTCGCCGTACAATACTTGGGCTATGGCATGGCCGCTTTGACTGCCTAGCTGCCACGTTTCTAAAATGGCAGGAACGTTTTCGACAGCCCACGGAATGGCTAGGGGGCGACCGTTCATTAATACGAGTACAATGTTGGGATTAACGGCATGTACGGCTTCCAATAAATCTTGTTGTACGCCTGGTAATCCTATGTCGGCACGACTGCGACCCTCGCCGCTTTGATAGCCATGTTCGCCTAATACCATAATTACTACTTCCGATTTTTTGGCTAATTTTATCGCCTCTTCAAAACCGCTTTTATCGGTTTCATTAATTTTTACTTTGTGGAAAAAATCGGTTTTGTCAATGGCTACATCGGCACCTTTGGCGTAAGGAATGTTTTTGTTATAGGCTGCTAATCCTTCTAGTACGGAAACGGCTGTGCTATCGTCTGAACCAAAACGCCAGTTTCCTAGTGGACTGTTTTTTTCGTTGGCTAATACACCAATAACGGCTAATTTTTTTTGTTTTTTATCAAGGGGCAATAAAGCTTTTTCGTTTTTTAAGAGTACAATAGATTTTTTGGCAATGTCTAATGCGGCTGCTTGATGGTCGTCGTGGTAAAGGAGGTCTTTTTCTCTAGCAGCATCGCAATATTTGTACGGATCGTCGAACAAACCTAATTTAAATTTAACTTTTAAAATGCGTCGCACGGCATCGTCTATTACGTCCATTTTCACCTTGCCGTCGTCTACTAACTCTTTTAAATGGCTAATATAAGCATACGATTCCATGTCCATATCAGAACCTGCATTGGCAGATAATTTGGCTACGTGTTTAAGGTCCTTGGCAAATCCATGCGCTATCATTTCTTTGCCCGAACTCCAATCGGATACGATAAAACCATTAAAATTCCAGCCGTCTTTTAATACGTCTCGCTGTAAAAAATGATCGCCAGTTGCAGGGATGCCGTTCAGTACATTAAAGCTGTTCATGATGGATTGCACTTCTTGATCAACAGCCGCTTTAAAGGGCGGAAGAATGATGTTATACAAAGTCGAAGTGCCTACATCTACGGTATTGTAATCTTTGCCCGATTCGGAAAAACCGTAACCTGCAAAGTGTTTGGCGGTAGCAGCAATGGTATTGTTGGCGGCTAAATCGTCTCCTTGAAAACCTTTTACACGAGCTTCGGCAATTTTACTTCCTAAATAAGGATCTTCGCCTGCGCCTTCCATCACTCTGCCCCAACGAGCATCCCGCGATATATCTACCATTGGCGCAAAGGTCCAATTTATACCAACTGCCGACGCTTCAATAGCTGCCACTCTTGCCGATTTTTCGATGGCCGTCAAATCCCAACTTGCCGATTCTGCTAGGGGAATGGGGGAGAGGGTTTTGTGGCCATGTATCACATCAAAACCAAATAGTAAGGGAATACCCAAGCGAGATTTTTCTACTACTAGCTGTTGCATTTTACGCACATTTTCGGCTCCTCGTACATTGAGTACGCCGCCTACTAAGCCTTGTTGTAGATGCTCGTATTTCTCTTTGGCTTGCCCTTCGGTAGGGGCAGGGCCAGTAGCTTCCCAAAAGCCATTGTAGAGGTTCATTTGCCCTATCTTTTCTTCTAGGGTCATCTTTTTAAGTAGTGCGTCTACTTTGGCATCTATCGACATGGGTTTGTCTTGCGCCATTATTAAACAGGCAGAAAAAATGGGTATTAATAGTACCCAAATGTATCGTTGAAATTTATTGTTGCTTAACTTCATTGCTGTGTTTTTTAGTGGTCGGTTTTTTTAGCAGTCAGTAGTCAGAACGTTCGTTTGGCTTACTGTCAGCAGTCAGTTTTTAGGCTGATGTTTTGTTGTTAATGGTTAGTTAGTTTTTTTGAGGGATGTTTCATTTTTGTTCGTCGAAGTCTCTCGAATTCGATGTTATAGCTTTAAAAGTTTTGACATCAAGCCGGGAGGCTGGACCGGGCAGTATGGAAATTTTTAATTTTCGATTTTAAATCTCCCCCCTGCATATCAAAAATTTTAAGGGAGAACGAACCCTCCCTTGCCCCTCTGTCTTCCGACTTTAGGATGGAGACAATAAAAGGACATAAAGTTGTAACTAAATACTTGCGGAACAAACAGCAGCTCGAAGCATCTGTACATTATCATCTCCTGATGGAATGCAGCTTACCCGATCTACCAACAAGTATATTAACAGATAGTCGAAGCACCTCATGTTAAGTACACCGCATCCGATTGAAACAGCGTGTTAGCTACAACTTTACGTCTATATTCCACACCTAACTGTTCAGCCCTACCTCCCAGGAGGGGAATATAGTTTCTTTGATTATGGGATCTAGTTAAATTTAAAAGGGTATTTTCAAATAATAATCAATTACCAACTCCCGATTTTCAAATAATAATCAATTACCAAATCATAATTTTCAAACCTTTCTAGCGTCAACATAAAAATCCCTAATCATTCAGCATATAAAAAATCATATTTCAAAAATCAAACCTCCTAGCATCAGCATATAAAAATTTTAAATTCTAAATTTTCGATCTTAAATTTTAAATCTCCCCCTAGCATCAGCATATAAAAAATCAAAACTCATATTTCAAGAATCAAAAATCAAAAATCCTCTCCCCAAGTATTGCCATTTATTTCCCTTTTGGGCAAAGGCTTCGCCATTATCCCTTTACAAAATGTTTGAAAAAGGACTTGGCAAAAACAATAATACTGTTTCGTTTTTTAACGGAAATAGAGGTACGAGAATACAACAATTAAACAGATAAGTGCGCCTACAGGTTTGGTGTAAGCATAAGGGGTAATATCTACTTTTTCGTTGTAGGGTAAACTGTATGCTTGTGGTCGTGGTTGTAGTTGCCCAATTAATAACATAATGCCTACATTAAGGACAAATAAAATGGCCATGACGTGTAAAAAGTGGGGGTAATTGTCGGCACCAAATACCATAGGTTTTAATACAAACTGACTAATACTGTATAATATTACGCCCGATAACATGGCTATTTTTGCAGCAATAGCGGGCACATGTTTCGTAAAGTAGCCTACTACAATAATGGTTAAAATAGGAATACTGTAACAACCATTTACCTCTTGTAAATAACCAAATAATCCATCGGGAGCTTTGGCAATTAAGGGGGCAATAAACATGGCGAAAAAGGCGAGTAAAACGCCAAATAGTTTTCCGTATTTTACCACCTGTTTATCCGTAGCATCTTTGTTGAGGTAGGCTTTGTAAATATCTAAACCAAATAATGTTACGGAGCTGTTTAAGGCACTGTTAAACGAACTTAAAATGGCTCCAAAAAGTACAGCAGCAAATAAGCCTACCAAAGCACTTGGCAATACCGTACTTACCAATTTAGGATAAGCTTGATCGGGTACGGCTAATTGCCCTTCAAAAATGTGGTAGGCAATAATACCAGGTAGTACTACAATTAGTGGCCCTAGTATTTTAATACCTGCGGCTAGTAGTAAACCCTTTTGTCCTTCCTTTAAATTTTTTGCGGCTAATGCTCGCTGAATAATTACCTGATTGGTTCCCCAATAAAATAATTGTACTAACATCATCCCTGTAAAAATAGTAGAAAAAGGAATAGAACTTTTATTGTCACCAATCACCTTAAACTTATCAGGATTGCTATTCCACAATTCGCTCATACCTGCCATCATCGAACCATCGCCAATATAAGCCAAGCCAAAAAGCGGAATCATGATACCGCCAATTAATAAGCCAATGGCATTTACGGTATCGGAAACGGCAACAGCTTTTAGTCCACCAAAAATGGCGTAAATAGAACCGATAATGCCAATGCCCCATACACACAACCACAAGGCATTTGTTTCGGACATGCCGAGGGCGGTAGGGAGGTCAAACATAGTAACAATGGCTAATGCACCAGAGTATAATACAATAGGTAGTAGCACGACCACATAGCCCGATAAAAATAATGCGGAGGTAATACTTTTGGTCATTTTATCGTAGCGGCTTTCTAAAAATTGCGGCACGGTAGTAATGCCTTGTTTTAAATAACGAGGCAGTAAAAATAAAGCGGTTACTACCATTGCAATGGCGGCTAAAGTTTCCCAAGCCATTACCAAAATCCCTTCGGTATAGGCTTGTCCGTTTAAACCTACAATTTGTTCAGTAGAAAGATTGGTGAGTAGTAAAGACCCTGCTATTACGCCTGCGGTAAGGCTTCGTCCAGCTAAAAAATACCCATCTTCCGATTCTTCGTTGGTATTTTTAGTGGCTACAAAAGCAATTACCGCTACTAGGATGGTAAATGCAAAAAAGGAAATAATTGCCATAGTTTGTTTTATTGTTACTGTTCGGTAATGAGTGTACTTTTGTATAAGGTATTTTGGTAGAAGGTAGAAAGAATAATCCGAAGCCCTCTTTATACCTTTAGCGAAGCGTACCTTCTACGTTCTACTATTTATTGAAATACTCTAATGTAATCTACTATCATGCGTTGTGGAAAATTGGTGGTGGCATCTGGGCTGCCTGGCCAATTTCCGCCAACTGCGACGTTAAAGATAAAGAAAAATTCGGATTGAAATTCACTAAACTCGGCAGCGGTAATTTGCATAGTATGATAAGGTACATCATCTAGTAGCCATTCAATGCTTGTTTCGTTCCAAATAACAGAAAATATATGGAAGGAACTGTTAAAACTACCACTACTTAATTGGATGGTTCCCGTGTTGTATTGATGCGAACCTCCGCCCGACCAATGCGCCGTGCCATGTAAAAGATTAGGCTCATGTCCTACAATTTCCATGATGTCGATTTCGCCGCATTGTGGCCAACCTACGGTAGAAATATTATTGCCTAGCATCCATAGTGCAGGCCAAATACCTTGTCCTTTAGGTAAGGCGGCACGTATATCTACTCGTCCGTATTGGAAGTTAAAATCGTTTTTAGTGATCATCCTAGAAGAAGTATAGGCTCTTCCTCCAAAAGATTCTTCTCTTGCTTCTATTACCAAATGTCCATCCACTAAGGAGGCATTTTCGGCTCTGTAGTATTGTAATTCGTTGTTGCCCCAACCGCTATTGCCGTTTCCTATTTCGAAGGTCCAGTTTTGGCTGAGGTCGCTTGTAGCATCAAATTCATCTTGCCAAATTAACTCCATGCCATCGTAACTTAATGGGCTAGTTGTGCCACTAGTTGGAATGGGTATATTGGTATTTAAATCATCGTTTTGAATGGTAATGTTGGCGGCTATATGGTCGCCTAAATCAGCGTTAACAGGTATGTATGTTTGTAAAAAAAACAGTTCATCTTGCTCGTATTCCGTATCGCCTAATATTTCTATTTTGAAATTAAGGAGTACTTGCCCTGGTTCAAAAACAATAGGTTCCGATTCAACTGCTACAAAATCTTCGTTGGCGATAGCAGTGTTGCTAATAGTAGAAACAACCGCACTAACCGTATCTTCCGATGCTTTAGATAAACGAATATTGAGGTAGATGAAACTGTTTTCATCTCCTTCCAAAACGTCTATCGGATCGATGCTGATGATGGGCAATCCGTCTTCCATATTATTGTTGTTATTGGAATTGTTATTCGGATCATCACCGTCGTCAGTACAAGCAAAGAGACTTAGTAACGATAGTAAAAGGAAAATTAGGATATGCATTCTCATGTTTATTGCTTTTGATTTTTGAACATTGCTAAACAAGGACTTTTGGGGGACTGTAAAGGTACTTATTTTAACAAGGAAGAAAAAAGACACACCGCTTTTACACGGTGCATCCTTTTCATCTAAGTCAATCCATTGGTAGTTTTATTTGGTAGAGGGTACATGGTACTTGGTACTTGGACGGTTTCGCTTCGCTTCACCGTTACAACCTCTACCATTATTCAGCCATTCAGCCCTTTACCTAGTTCGACTCCATAACCATTGTCCACCAAGCAGTACCGTCGCCAGCAATGTCGATGGTTAAGGTTAAGATTTCCTTATCTGGTGTAGCGGCATAGTCTAGTACTTCGTAAGTAATTTCTGATGCAGGAGCTACGCCATTAGCAAGGCTTAGTTCGCCACCATTAAAAGGTTTGGCAAAACCAATATAAGCACCTAAACCTGTTACGGTTACAGTTGTTGCTGTTGCAGAAAAAGAATGAGTACCAGAACCAAGCGCATCGAAAGGAGCCGCTAAGTCGGCATCAGGAAGACAAGCAAAGGTGTTTCCAAGAAAATCATCATCCAATACTGCTCCTTTTGAATCGTACTCGAAAACGCCACCATCTGAGAAAATAAACTCATCATCCATTTGGCAAGCACGCGCCTCTAGTTCTTCCTCGCTAGGGCCAGGATACCATTCGCTGCTACCTGCAAAAGGGCCTACATAGTAAGAATTGGCACCTGCTAAACGCCATACCTTACCACTAGCATTCGATAAAGTTTCGGGAGTAAAAGCAGCCGTGCTAATGGTTACCGTTTGTGAAAACTCTGAGCTGGTTCCATCATCATCTATAGCAAGTAACACAACCGTAAAATCACCTTCTTCGGTGTAGGTATGTACAGGGTTTTCTTCTGAAGAGGTATTGCCATCGCCAAAATCCCAAGAGTAGCTAGTCGCATTAGCAGATAAGTTATTGAATGTTACGGTGAAATTGTCTTTCGTAAAATCAAAGTAAGAACTTGGTATTGCAGAAGGAATCGCTGGTAAATCGGCTTCGTTATGGTAGCTTACTAAGTAAAAATTCCAAACGTCTGTACCAACAAGGTGTACCTTTAAAGTATCGGCAATAGCTCCTTCTGCTAAAGAGTAGGTATATTCTTTACTACTTATTGGCGTGTAACCACCTCCACTAGCAGTTTTATTAGCTAAACCAATATAAGCTCCTTCCCCTAATAAAGTGAGGGTACTAGCAGTTGGATTAAAATCGTAGGTATAATCGCCGCCATCGCCATAGGCACTAAGGTCTTCGCCACTAGCAGAAGTTAAATTACCCGCTTCCTCAAAGCAAGCCTCTGGCGAATCAGGACCTAACCAGCCGCCATTGCCTTCCGAATCAATAAAAATAGTACCGTTAGATTGGAACTCGAAAGTGCCATTTCTGTGGAAAATGTATTTATCATCTAAAATACAAGGACGATCTCCTAATGGAGTGATGCCTCCAAACGACCACCATTGATTGTCGTCAATAGCAGGGCCTACGCCTAGTGCTACGCCTTCTCGTGCAAGGTACCACGTTTTACTATCTGCACCAGCCAATACGGTTAAGGCTTCGTCAGGATCACTTAAAGCAATACTTTCGGTTTTGCTGGCACTGTCGCCATCCGTGTTGGTTACGGTTAATACCACATCGTAATCGCCTACTTCTGCATAAGTGTGTGTAGGATTTTCTTCGGTACTTGTATTGCCATCGCCAAAATCCCAAGCGTGACTATCATCGTTTTGAGAAAAATCGGAGAAAGCAACTTCGAGGAAATTATCGGCACTTACCTCGTACTGAAAACTTGCAACGGGGGTGTTGTCGTCGTCGTCGTCTTTTTTACAGCCTGCTACTAAACAAATAGCGGCAAGGGCAATCGTCATTAATGACCATTTGCTGTTGAACAAAAATTGGTAATAGTGTTTCATTGTTTGTTTTTTTTATGAATTAAAGTTAGATGAATGTATTTTGTAATGAATTTATTAAATGTTTTTTAGGTTGCCTACTGAGTTGCACAAAGTTTTTTGTTTCGCTGCCATTCCTCTTCAATTTAAAAAATCAAAATAACCACAAAGCAATCGCCAGCATATCACTGACTACTGGAAACTGGCTACTGAAAAAGACTAGCATCAGGATACTCGGTTAAGTTAGAAGCTGTGGCGGTTTCTTCTAGGGAAATGGGCAGCCATAAATGTTTCTCCTCAAAATTGGCAGCTTTTTCGGAGTCGTCGGCAAATAGGTTGGCGTTGGCTCTTCCAGAGCGTACTAGGTCGTACCAGCGGTCGCCTTCCAGCGCAAATTCTATGCGGCGTTCGTACCAAATCACGTCTAGTAAGCTCCATCCGTTTTGGCTCATGAGTTCCATAGCGGTTACAAAATCACCCGTGCCGCCACTAGGGCCTGCGCCACGTTCTCGCACTAGGTCGATGTACATCATGGCATCCCCATCGCCTCCCGTTCCTCGGTGTAGAGCTTCTGCAAGCATCAGCAAAACATCGGCATATCTAATAACATAGGTATTGCCATCTTTGGTGAGTTCGGGCGTGCCGCCATTTACATTATTGCCTTCGTAGCCTTTGTAGTTGGCATATTTTTCTTGAAAATAACCCGTATAATCTGCTGGATTTACTTGGGTTTGGTCAATTACTGGCGAGCAGCTTCCTCCATTGTAAGTAATTTCGGCAGTAAGTTCTGCTTCGTCTGTTATGGCAACATCTTTACGGTAGCTGTCGGCAGGTAAATAGGAGTTTACAAGGCTAGGCGTAGGCAACATAAAACCCCAGCCAGCTATATAATCGGGGTGTTCGCTGCAAAGCCCTCTAATGCCACATAGTTGGATGATGCCATTGCCATCAATCCCTTCAAACCATCCCCAATCGCTAGGAAAAAGGTTGCTGTGTTGTATTTCTAAAACCGATTCTTGTGGGTTTCTGAGGCCGAATTTAAACAAGTCTTGGTAATCGTCTTCTAGTTGGTAAGTGCCTAAGTCTACTACTTGTTGTAAGTAGTCGGCTGCTAAATCGAACTTGTCAGGATCGTCGTTAGATAAATCTGCCCAATAGAGGTAGCTCTTACCTAGTAATGCTAAGGCGGCTCCTTTGGTAATTCGTCCTGTTTCATTAGTCGAAACCGTAACCGGAAGTAGTACCAAGGCTTCTTTTAAATCGGTAGTAATAGCGGTAAATACTTCGGTCATGGTATTTCTCGACAAGCCGTTTTCGGCAGGTTCTAAGAGTGTTGTTACTACTGGAATTGGGCCAAAGTGTTTAAATAATTCAAAGTGATAATAGGCTCTTAAAAATTTAGCTTCGGCTTGGTATTGTTGTACTAATGGGGTGTTTAAATCGGTTTGGGTAAGTACCGTATTGGCCCTTGCAATGCCAATGTAGCTGCGTTTGTAAATGGGTTGCGAAAGGGTGTTAGAATTGGTATTGGTAAAATCGTCGCACTCTTGCCAGCCAGGTTGGTCGCCATTGGATTGATCGCCGCCAGCATTGGCATTGTCCGAACGTATTTCGCCATACATTACCCCCGAAATCCATTGCCCATAAGCCATCGACCAACCCATAGGGTCGTAGGCGGCTACTAGGGCAGAAAAGACTTGCTCTTCGGTAATAAAAAAGTTGCTAGAAAGGTACTCGTTTACGGGGTCTACATCTAGCAGGCTTTTTTTGCAAGCCATTGGTAGTACCAGTAAAAGTATGGCTAAAATTGGAGTTATATATAGTTGTATTTTGTTCATTTTATTTTCTTTTGATGTGCGTTTCGAGATTTAGTTAAGACATCCTGTTTTTTAAAAAATAGTATGTCTTTTTCCATTGAAGTCATTTACTTCGTTCTATATCTTTCTACTAAAATACCTTCTACGTTCTACTAAAAATTAAAAGGATATTTTCAATCCTCCACCAAGGGTTTTATTAGCAGGATAATAGCCTTTATCAATACCTGTATCTAAAATCCATCCGTTAGAACCAATATCTGGGTCGAAGCCTTTGTAACCAGTAACCGTAAATAAGTTATTGGCAGAAAAGTAGACTCTAATGGCTTTAATTTTAGCTTTTTCTAGCAAGTTTTTTGGCAGGTTATAGCCAATTTGCAAGTTTTTTAATCGTAGAAAAGAAGCATCTTCCAAATAAAAATCGGAAGGACGTTGGTTGTTATTTACATCATTAGAAACCAGTCGAGGATATTCGTCGCTAGGGTTTTCGGGAGTCCAACGGTCGAGCCAAAAGGTTTGGTAATTGGTAAAGGTTACATCCGAACGTTCATAGGCTCTAAAAATTTGGTGTCCTAATTGAGCAGAAAATACGCCTGATAAATCGAAGCCTTTGTAATTAAAATTTAGGCTTAAACCAAAAATGTGTTTGGGCCATGGGTCACCAATGTCGGTAATATCATCCGAGTTAATGATGCCATCTTCATTGCTATCTACAAAACGAAGATCTCCTGCTTCAGCATTTGGTTGTAGCAGGTCGCCTTCTTTATTAATATGGGCAAACACTTCTTCTTGCGATTGAAAAATGCCATCGGTTTCGTGTCCTACAAAATGGCCTACGGCATAGCCTTCTGTCATGCGAGTAATGGGCACGTTTCTTACGGGCCACGACCAGCCAGGAAGGTAGCCTGCATCGCCTGCTACTTTTAGCACTTTGTTTCTAAAGTGGGTATAAGTAAAATTGGGGGTAAAGGTTAAATCGCCAAATTTTGTACGATGCCCAATTGACAATTCGATTCCTTGGTTTTGGATTTCTCCTAGGTTGCTAATGGGGTTGTTGGTTGCGCCAATATAGCCAGGTATCAATTGCTCCATCAGTAAATCCTTGGTTGTTTTTCGATATACATCTACTTCGGCATTCCATTTTCCTTCTAGTAGTTCTACCTCTAGTCCTATATCTATTTGTTGGCTTTCTTCCCATTTAATATTGGGGTTGGGAGGAGTAGCTAATGCGGCTCCTGTTATTAGCGTTGGGTCTTGACCAAAGGGATAGGTGTAGGAGTTTGCAATGGTAGCGGCATAACTTAATGGATTGATACGGTCGTTGCCATTAACCCCCCAGCTTGCTTTTAGCTTTAAGAAACTGATAGGAGCAAACTGGAAAAAATGTTCTTTACTAATAACCCATCCTGCCGAAAAGGAAGGAAAAAGTCCCCAGCGATTATTTGCCCCAAAATTAGAAGAGCCATCTCTACGAAGGGTAGCGGTGAATAAGTATTTTTTGTTGAAATCGTATAAAACCCTACCAAAATAACTAATGGCATGGTAATCTACATTGGCAGTACCAAAAGCTAAATCGGTGGTATCTTCCCCTGCATCAATGTACTGCCAAGTGTTTTGAAACTGGACGGCATCAGGAATAGAGGAGGTAGAGCCGCCCGCACTGTCGCCAATAATATTTCGGTAAGAAGTACCTAATAGCAGATCGAAATTATGGAGGTCGTTAAAACTTTTATTGTAATTAAGATAGTTTTCAAATTGGAGTGTTTGGTTAAAGCCATAGCCTTGTACTAAGTCGTTGCTTACATTGGTAAAGGCTTCGTGAAAGTCATAATCGGGAGTAAAAAGGCGGTATTTAAACCAAGTTGTTTCTATGCCTGCATCAGAGCGAAAGGTTAGGTTTTTTATTGGTTTAATAGACACGAATACATTTCCTAAAACCTGATCGCCATGTCCATAACTATTGGAAACATGCCAGCGGCTTAAAGGGTTGATATATTCTTTTTGCACCCAGTTAGATTGCTCATAACCGTATTGTTTGTCTTCGTTATAAACTTCGGTAATTGGGTCGTAAGCAAAGGCATCGGAGATAATCGTACCAAAGGCATTGTTAACGCCAATATTTTGGTTATCTACTCGGTTAATAAAAATATTTTCGCCAACGTTTATATATGGATTAATTTCTTTTTGAGAGTTTAGGCGCAACGAGTACCTGGTATAATTGGCTTTTTTACCACCAACTACCCCTTCTTGATTCCAGTAGCCTAGAGAGACGAATGCATTTTTTACGGTGGCTGCTAAACGATGGTTTTGGGTGGAGGCAGGGGTGAAAATCACATCCATCCAATCAGTATCTGGAAGACTTGCTGTTTCGTCGCCAGGAAAGCCAAGTGTTTCTAGGGAACCGAGTTGACCACTATTAGCAAATTTTTCGTTGGTTAGCATTAAATAGTCCTCTTTGCCTAGCATTTCTGGAAGTTTCCAAGGTTGGGCAATGGAGGTAAACCCTTCGTAGGTAATATTACCACCTTTGGCGTTTTTACCTTTTTTGGTGGTAATAATTACCACGCCATTAGCGGCCCTTGCACCATAAATAGCACAAGAAGCAGCATCTTTTAATACATCAATGGTTTCTACATCGCCAGGGCTGATATTGTCAATACTGTAGACTTGTAAACCATCTACCAAAAATAGGGGCGAGTTATCGCCATTGGTACTAATGCCCCTAATTAAAATGGTTTTACTAGCCCCTGGTTGGCCAGACGATTCGTTAACAATTAAACCCGTTACTTGTCCTTCGAGGGCCGATTGTACGTTGGCCACTTTAATACCTTCAATGTTTTCGGCAGAAATTTGCGAAATAGCACCCGTGGCTACTTTTTTCTCTTGCTTACCATAGCCTACTACTACATATTCGCTTAAAGCTTCGGCACTAGGATTAAGTGCAATATCGAAATAAGTAGTATTGTCTACTAGTATTTCCTGGGTTTCGTATCCAACAAAAGAAACGACTAAGATGGCATCTGTAGCGACATTGGGCAGAGAGAAGTTTCCATCTATATCAGTTATAGCACCGTTGTCGGTATCTTTAATAATAATGGTAGCACCTATTAAAGATTCGCTAGTAGTAACATCTGTAATGTTTCCTTTTATGGTTGACGTTTGAGCAAAAATAATTATTGGTAATAGCCAACTTAATACAAGAATTATGGTACATTTTTTTTTCATAAGAGATGGGTATTTGGTGATTTCAAGTAGATAACTAATCACCAAGAACATACGAACGTGAGTTAGTTATGCAATAAATATCTTGTAAAAAAAACAAAAAATCAAACATTATGCCTCATCAAAAACTATACAGGTGATAATAAAAGCTTTGTGCTTTGTTTTTTTAATGTTAAGCAAACGTTAACAAAAGGTTACATATGCTGATTAAACATTACCTATTTGTAGAAAATGAGGTAAAAAAAATGCTTGTAGTGGTAATGTTGTGGTGTTTTTTTAGGTAGATTTGCTTATTTAAGCTATTGAAGTTAAATAGATAATATATATTCTACTAAGTTAACGTCATGTGGAAGTTCCATTCGCTTTCTGAGTCGATAGCGTTTAGTTTCCATACTGCGTACCGACATATTTAGTAAAGGCGCAATTTCTTTAGAGCTTAAATTGAGACGCAAATACGTACACAATTTTAAATCGTTGGGGGTTAGTTGGGGGTGCTTGTTTGTTATTTTCTGGAAAAAATCTTTGTCCACATTTTCGAATGCTTTTTTTAAGAATTCCCAGGTTTCTTCGTTTTCTAATTCTTCGTTAATGGTGTTAATTACCTTTTCTATAGTAGCCTTGTTTTTGTTTTTTCCTGTTTCTAGTAGTTCTCGGGTTTCAATTAAAAACTCATTTTTTTTAATAAGATTCATGGTGGTCGCACCTAGTTCTTTGTTTTTACTCTTTATTTCTAATTGTAGTTGTTCGTTTTTTAGTTGCATTAATTCTTGCTCGCTTTTTAGGCGCAGCAATTCCATTTCTTTCCTGTTTTTGTCTAGTAGTGCTTGTTGTTGTTGGCTGTAATATTTTTTGTACCAGTTATTAATTAAGTAGGCTACTAAGCAAAATAGTAATAGGTATAATAGCCAAGCTAAAGGATGATAATACCAAGGCGTATTGATTTTAAAATTGTAGATAGCCGTATTTTGTGTAAGGTGTTTTCCTATTTTAGCACGCACTTTAAACTGGTAATTGCCATGCGATAAGTTGGCAAATGTAACTGTTGGTTTATCTGTCCAATTACTCCACGTTTCTTGATTTCCTTCTAGCCAATATTGGTATTTTATAGGTTGATATTTTAGGGTTTGTGGCACATGATATACAAAATGGATGTTGTTGTTTTTGTAATGGAATTTTCCTAGGGTGGTTTTATCTGTAATTACTTTGGGGGCATTAGGTTCTTGTTCTGTTACCTGCATCTTTACCGAACTAATACCTACCTCATAAGTGTGATCGAGTTTGTCTAAGCGATTTAAGTCGATGGCTACATAACCATTGGTTAAGCCAATTAAAAACGTATCAAGGGCTAAACGAGCAATGTTTTCATAGCCATGCATTGGTTTAAGCAGTTTGGCATCTACCCATATTTCTGAGATACTGGTATTTTTTGTTTGTTGTTGGCTAAAGTGGAGGATACCTGTTTTGGTAAACAGCCACATGCTATTATGGGTATCGGAAATAAGTTTACGAGGTACTTGTTCGTTTTCGGCTAAATAATTGCTTAATTGCTGTTCTTTTTCAAACACTTCTTTTTCCGAATTAAGGATATAAATACCATTTCTACAGGCATAGTGCAACTGGTTGTTAAATAAAACAAGACCAGCATTGCCTGTTGTTAAATCCGTTTCTACCCAAGTGCTTTTAGTGACCCTTCTCAGTTTTTCGTCTAGTTTTAAACTTAACAAACCTTTGGTGTATTGGTTCAAATATAACTTATCTTTAAAAAAAACAAATTGCTGTGCCGAACCGCCAAAGCCTGCAATAGCATGGCTAAACATCCATGTATTATTTTTTTTTACTAGCACATTAAATCCGCTGTAATTGCCTTGTATTAATTTATTTGGCTGATTAGGAATGGCAGCAACACGCCAAGTGCCAGGTGTGTTGGCAACGAGTTGTGCTTGGTTGTTTTGTACTAAAAAAGTGCCATTATTGTGTCCACAAAAGAGGTGATTATCGTAGGAGAAAAGTGTCCAAACTTGCCCATTGGTTTTGGGTACTAATTTAAAATCGCCTGCATCGTTTATGGCTTTTTCAAAAAGGCCTTGGTTTGTGCCAACATACAATTTGTTGTTAAAAACAATAGAGGTGTATACCGTTCCTAGAATGCCTTTTTTATCTACATATTCCATAAAGGGCGAAGCTAGATTCACACAGTCAATCCCATTATCTAAACCCAACCAAATATTATTGGCTTGGTCTTCTAGTAAAGATAAAACGGTGTTGTTGCTTAGTCCATTGGTTTGGTTAATTTGGTATTGTAGCCTTCCTGTTTTGTCTAAAATAATTAAGCCTTTAGCAATAGTGCCGATGGCAAAGCCCCCATTTTTTAATTGAATGCCACTAAAAATATCTACCGAATTTAAAAGATTTGTTGCAGGGATATTCCATTTTTTAAACTGCCCATTTTCTAATTCGTAAAAGCCGTTTTCTTTGGTAAGTATTTTAATGCCTTCGTCGGTAGAAAAAATATTGATGATGCGGTTATTGGCTGTGACTTCCTGCTGATTATAGGGGATTGATACTCCATTTTCGATTTTAAAAAGCCCTTCCCCATTAACATGATAGAGCAAGGCATTTCTCACCTTAAATATTTGGCTAATCCCTTTGGGATGGGCTATTTTTTTTACTCGCTGATGTTTTTTATCTACCACATATAATTGTCGCAAGGATTGGAAATAGAGGTGATTGTTGTGTGATAAAATATTCCAAAACTGCTCGTCGGCTCCTAGTTGTAGTTTTAGTTGGCTTACTAGGGAGGTATAAAAATACTGTCCTGTTCCTTGTTGTTCCCAGTAACCAAAATCCATAAAACTGCCCGTGTATACTTTTTCGCCTACTACTTTTACCGATCTAAGAATGGTACCATTAGGCGAACTAAACACTTCCCATTGTACGCCATTGTACAGGAGGAGACCTTCGTTGTTAGCCGCAAAAATAGGGGCATCGCTTCCTTGGTCGAGCATCCAGTTTTGGTTGCCTGCATTATAGGTGCTAGGATCGAACTGGGAGATAGGAGGGAAGTGCGTGGCATAACTATTGGTGCAAAAAAGCAATGCATATAACAAGCAGCCCAATGCCCATACTAGTACAGGCGTGGTTTGCTTATTATAGATTGATGGATGCACACAAGCCATTGTATTATGATGGGTATTTAGATGGTTTGTAAAAATTACGCTACAAAATAAGTTAAAAATTTTACAATACCAATCATGCACGCAACATCTGTCTTAATTCTTTAATGAAAAACCTTGCAACTGGGATGCGCTTTTTTAAAGGCAGTAATTTCCTCGGCATTAATGCTGGTGTTTTTACAGTGTAGTTGTGCTAGGTTTTTTAAGTTTCCTATTCCTTTTAAACTGCTTACTTTGGTAGAGCTAATGTTTAAATATTTAAGATTAGATAGTTTGGCTAATGGACTAATATCGGTAATTTTTGTAGATGGGCAACTAAACTTTTCTAGGTATTTTAAATTAGCTATTGGACTTAAATTACTGATGGGCAGGTAATCGCAAAAGAGCGTTTTTAGTTCATAACATTTACCCAATACTTCAAAATCGGTTACCTTGCTATTGCGAATATCTAGGTAATTGAGTTTTTGAACGGTTTCCAATCCTGCTAGGGAAGCTAAGGGAGTAAAACCTGCTCTAATTTGTTGTAAATCTTCAAGGGCTAAAACGGGACTTAAATCCTTAACCTGTGAATTAGAGCATTGCACACTTCGTAGTTTCCTCAATTTTTTTAAAGGACTTAAATCGGCTACTTTGGTGTTGGTACAGTTTACGCCTAGTGTTAAATACAAAGGGGCAATGGCAGATAAATCGGTGATGTTGGTGCCAGCTATTTCTACTACTTTATAGTTTTCGTACATTTTTTTTAAGTCCTTATCGGTTGGTATACCTTTAAAGTACAAACCTTCAAAAACGCCTTTCCATTGGTCATCTAACTTGTTCCACCAAGCGGTCGTTGGTGGACCTGGAATTACCTCATCTTCTTTAGGAGGGTATTTGAGTAGTTTTTTCTCGCAAACGGCAACTTGCCCTTTTGCGTAGTTTTTTAGGCTGCTATTTTTGGTGTTTGCGCTTATTTCCTCAAAGTGTTTTTTAGCATTGCTGTAATCGTATTGCATAAAGTAGCTTTCTGCAACTTTTAAAGCTCTGGTTTCTTCTTTAGAAACCGTTTCCAATATTTCGTCTACGGTTTCATTTAGTGCTTTGTAATCTTTTTTTGAGCTTGTTGTGTTCTCACTTGTTGTTGTAGTATCAGAACAAGTAATAAAGAGAGAGGTGCTTAATAGGAGTAATAAAGTATAAGTGTAGTTTCGCATTTTTTTGGATTTTTTCTAGTTCTAAGATACTTGGGGGCTGATATATTTTAATATTGTTAGCAAGCCAAAGGCTTGAGTACCGTTTGGCTCAAGCGGCACGCTTGACCCTGCGTTCCTTTTTTTATAAAAAAAAAGAACGTCCGGCAGTCTGTGAAAAAACAAAGCCTAGCTCAATACATTGCACTTTATTTATTTTCAATTCGCATGACTTACTGAATATTAAGCATTTAAAAATTTTGCAACTAATTGAAAACAAGGAGTTTTTTCACAGACTGCCGGTCCAGTCTCCAGACTGGAGCGTAGTGGTACTGAAGCCTGTGGCTTCCATAATTGAAATTTGGCCCCCAAATATCTTAGAACTAGGATTTTTTAATTTTTAAAAAAAAGCCAGTCTGATAAAGTAACATTTTATATGCCATTTAACAAACTGACCATCTTACTAATCAAACTAATATCTCAACCATTGTTTGACTTATAATATTTAAAGCTGATTAATTAATGTATCACCACCTTCTTAGTCATTTGCAAGCCACTTTCCGTAACTAAATGACAGATGTAAATACCCTTCGCTAAATGTTGAGCTGCTATAGGAATTTGATAAGACGTGTTGGCATCAAATTCCTCTTCTTGTAACGGAATTTGAGTTTGCCCATTTACATTAAATAGACTAATACTAGCTCGTTCGGTAGTAGGAATACTAAAGGTTATAGTAGCTTGTTCTACTATAGGATTAGGCGCAACGACTAAATCTATTCCTTCAGCTAATTCTACTTTCCCACGTCCTCTTCGTTCGTTAGGTACCCAATACCAACCAATTGTTGTTTGCTGTGGCTCGCCTGTGTCGGTAACAGTTACAGTATACCAGCCTGTTGCAAGTCCGCTAATAGTTGGACTATTAATGGTACTGCCATCCCAATCGGTAGAGCTTGCCCAGTAGTAATTGTAAGGGGCAGTGCCGCCTGTTACGTTAACACTTACACTCCCATTTTCACTGCCGCTATCTGAGCCTATTGTGTAATCAACAATATCTAAAATAACGTTTTCGGTATCGTAGTTATCGCTCGATAACATCAGGTCGCTAGAAGAACAACCATTAATATCGTACACGCTAATGTCCCAAGTTGCACCATCTACATAATAAATAATTATGGTAGCAGGGGTGCTGGTAATATCCGATTCGTAATAGGCATTGTCTGTGGTGTTCCATTCAAAAGTATAAGGGGCGGTGCCGCCTGTAAATTCTACTACTACCGTATTGTACAAGGAAATATTACTTGGATTGGTATTGCTTTCTACCGAAACCAATTCCATATCTGACGATTGGATAATGGTGGTGGTAGTGCTACAAGTACAAGCATTGTCATCGCTAACTTCAAGTGTGTAAGCACCTGCTGGTAGGTTGTTTTGGAATGCGCCTGGTAGGGTAGTGCCATTGGCATCTTGCCAAGTATAAGTATAAACACCTGTACCGCCTGTTGCCGAGCCTGTTACGGACCCATTAGTGCCGCCATTGCAATCAATATTTTGTGCTACGCCACTACAAGTTAAGGCAGTAGGTTCTGTAATTTCAATGGTTTGTATATTGATACAGCCATTGGAGTCGGTTACGGTTACCTCGTAGTTGCCTGCTAGTAAGTTGGTAGCGGTTGCGGTGGTTTGTGCTGCATCATCATTCCATTGATAAGTGAATGGAGCAGTACCATTGGTTGGTGTAACGCTTGCAGAACCGCTGTTGTCATTATTACACAACGCGTTGCTTGTGCTAATATCCACCGCCACCGCTTCCGAACCACTTATTGTTACTACATCTGTTGCAATACAGCTGTTGTTATCGGTAATGGTTACATTGTAAGTGCCTGCGCCTAAGTTGGTAGCTGTTGCGGTTGTTTGTGCATCGGCATCATCCCAAATATAGGTGAATGGTGCTAAACCATTTACAGGTGTTGCGGTTGCTTGTCCATCTGGTATACAGCCTGCATCTATGCCCGTAGCCGTTACGGTTAAGTAAGGGGCAGGAATACCCGCTACTACTACACTTTCTACTGCACTACAAGCACTAGCATCGGTAATTGTTACATAGTACGTACCTGTGTTTAAGCCTGTAGCAGTTGCGGCTGTTTGTGCATTCGCATCGTCCCATTGATAAGTAAATGGGGGAGTGCCTCCACTAGCAACTGCAATACCTGCTTCGCCTAAATCGGTACAACTTACGGCAATACTATTGGTGGTAAATGTCATGGCTGGCGTAGTACCAATTACTACACTAGTAGTGCTTGTACAACCGTTGCCAAACGTGCTTGCTACTTGGTAAGTGCCGCCTGCTAAACCCGTAGCAGTAGCATTTATTTGACCAATAGCTATACCATTGGCATCATTCCAAACATAGCTTACATTACATGCGCCTAGCGTAATATCTGGACGTTCGTTGTGTGCGTATAATGGATAGAGGAAATCGCAGCCAACCATATTGTCATCGTACATAGATATGGTGCTAATATTGGTAGTGGCGGTACTCGCAATTTTATCGGTAAAGTAGTTGGCAACTACATTATCGAAGCAAACTTCTACTAGTAAATTAGACGTGCCATCCCAATCGTAAGTTTGTTGGAAGTTGATGGTGTTCCAGCCTGTTTGGGTTGTCCAATTGCCTGAGTAAACGGTTTTTAAGCCCGACTCAAAGTTGCTTGGCGTTAAGGCTTCATCGTCAATGCATTTCAGTTTTAAATTGAAATTATTGAATGGTACATTGCTAAATTTCTGCAATACATTAAAGGCTAAACTACTAAGCGTTCCTTCGTGCATTCCCATTGTATTTAACTCCTCGGCGGTATATAAAAATTGGTAACGAGCATCCGACCAGCCAGATTGAAATGGGCTGACTTCATCGTTGCTAGTTGTGCTAGTGCCTAGTTGATAAAGGGTAGGGGTGTTGCAATCATGGCCTCTTAATCCACAAGCAGTAATGGCATTAGCTGTTGCAGTACCATTGTTTGCCCCGCTGCATCCTTCCTCTGTTGAGGTGATAACAGGTATTGGGCAAGTGCCAATAATAAATACATGCGGATTGTCGAAACTGCCAATACGGTCGCCATCGTTAAAAATTAGGGAATTACTTACGGTGTATACACTATCTACATTGGCATCATAAGCACTAAAGGTAATAATTTCGCCATTAGAGATTTGGTCGCCATAAACGGTTAAGAATACGTAGTAGCGATCCAATGCTGGAATGTACTGTATGTAATTGATGCCTTGTGTAGCACTTACTGGATTACATGCGCCTGTACCTGTTGTAACGGATGCAGAAATAATGTCTTGAATATCCACACTTTCTACTTGATCGATTTGTAGTACGCCTGTAATGGTCATGGAGTTTTCGTAGCATTGTGGGTTAACGCTCCATTGCGGAACCGCATAAGCAATGTTACTGTTAGAACCATTTTCTAAGTACATTTTGTAGCCGTAATCAGGTTTTAGGCTGATGTTGGGCGACCAGGTACTGCTAGGCGCATCATATACGGAGGATTCGATACCTGTAGGACGTAATTTAGTTTTCACTAAATCGCCTGTAGCTGGGGTCATACTTGCTAAAGCGGTGTTAATATCTGTTGGGTCTTGCTTAGTATAAGCTACCCAATGCCAGCCTGCATCACTTACATCAATGGTATTATTTGCATAGTCGTAAGGTTCGCCTACTACGCATAAATGGTCGCCTGTTGGGTTAGATACGTAGAGTAAGTAGCCCTCTTCGTTGTTAACCATTGCTAAGTCTCCTTCGCTCCATCCTAATGCTTGTCCGTTAGCATCAAGTGCGCTGCTATAACGGATGTAGGAATCGTTTTGCGTTTTTAATTCGTAGCCATCTTGCTCGTATTGTAGGTTGTTGAGTATGGCTGCCACACTCATATCAGGGCTTGCTACATTAAAGGAAATCCAGTTCCAGCCTTGTACTAAGTCGAAACATTGTACCCTGCCATAAGCATGTATTGGGTGAGGTTCTGCAGGGGAACCGATGATGGCATTACTCGTAAACTGAACGGCTTGTACATAGGTGTTGGCTGCGCCTATACCAATGCTTAAGTTGCCATTGACGGTTAGTGCGCCATCGTTCAACATTTCGCCGCCATATAAGATGCCATTTGCAATATCTGCATCCCACATTTGGAAGGTCACTTCCTCTGTATTGCTGGCATCGTTGCTATAAACGGTTAGGATGGCTATGTATTCGCCATTGACTAATTCTACATTGGCTAGGCCTCTTAGTTCGCCATCCACATAAGCGGCTACCATATCGAATGGATCATCACTTGGGTTAAGCGGATTGTATCCTAGCACATCAAAATCTAGCTGTAAGAACATCGTCATATCGTATTGATAATCGGCTGGATTAAGATTGGTAGGGATGTTCCAGTTTGGTGGTACGGGTAGTACGTTTAAGGTAATTGGTAAATCAGGTACAAAATTAACATCATTATCATTCACCGCATCGCCGCTACTATCAATTAATGTATTGTCATCAATATTAGCAATGATGGTATCTTGGTAAGTGCCAGGAGCTAAGTTTTGATTTTGATTGAGCGTAAAACTAATCGTTTGCTGCCCGTTAGAACCTAGTGCTAGGTTTTGTGGAGTTGGGGTTGACATCCAAGGAGCGAAACCATTGCCACTTACTAAATCGTAGGCTCTGTTGCCTGGTCGGGTATTATCTAAAATAGCGGTTAAAGTAGTATCTGTACCACCGTAAATAGTAATTTCGTTAGCTCCACTATAGGAGGATGGATTCCAGAATACGGAGTTGTATTGTACTACGAATGACCAGCTTATTGGTTCTTGCAAACTGTTGCCAGCATTGCCTTGTACGTGATGTAAATTTTGGTCTAAGGTGTCAATTGTAACGGTTAGTAAATGTCCTTCGTATTGACTGGCTAAGATGCCATTATTAAATACAATATCTATTTGGTCGCCACATTGTCCTAATACTAGTTCTGGTACGATGGTATATTCCCAATCGGGTATTATTGTACCTGTTGTTTCGTCAATAATGCTTACAATGCTTTGTACATCTGTATAGCCGCAATCAATATCATCGTTAAAGCGTACAAAAATGGGGTCGCTTTGTTCTAGTAGTCCGTCGGTAGGTTCGGTGTAGCCTAGCAGGGTGAAGTTGTTGTTGTTAATTTGGATGTTGACAATTTGTGGGGAGCCAGCTACTTCTGTAGTGACATCTGGCGCGCCGAGGGTGCTATTAATAACATTACAATGGGGGGTTGCTCTAATTTTATAGTAGCCATTTGGCAAGCCATTTACGTACCACAACGGAATACTAACTAGTCCAGTTTGGTTGTCAAAATCTGGGTCGGCATTAATGTAGGCGGTGTCAATACTGTTAATAAAAGTCCAAGGACTGATACCTGCGGAAGTAGTAATAATTGCTCCTGTTACTGGGTTGTATTGCACGTAATGAAAATCAATTTTGCTAAGGTTTTCGGTATTAATGCCTCCTAGTGCCACCTCGATGGTATCTTGCTTTTCGATGAGGTATTGACTGTTGATAACCTTGCCTTCGTAAGGTTCGATAATGCTGATATTGTTGCAAGGCGGAGTCCAGCCAATTTTTAGCCATAGGGTATCGGCATTTACTAAGTTGCCGCCATCATTAAATAAGGCATATTCGCAAGGAACATAATACAGTAATGCAATAGAGTCGTTTACATAATCGTAATGGTCGGGGCCTCTTGTAATGGATACATCTACATCTAGGAAATCTTGTGCATCTATCCAGTATTGTGCATTGCTATTGGTAATTTGAGCACCATTGGCTTTTATGGTTGCATTATGCGGATTGTAATCTGGTATGCCACTTAAAGCATAAGCTCTAAATTCGCCACTTTCATTCCAGTTAAATAGGCGTACTACAAAATTAGCAGGTTCGCTTGGGTCTAATCCTGTTTGTGTATCTGAGCCAAGGAGTTGTAGTTCTAGTAAATCACGGCTTTGGGTGCGAGGGCGGTCGTCGGGGTCAGATTCGTCGTAAATCCAAGGCTCCCAGGGGCAGCTTGTTCTACCAGAACGTAAATCAAAAACAGAAGTGCCATAAACAAAATCCTTATTCACATTTACGGTAAAGAAATCGCCGAGGTCGTCATCCGAAAACTCAAAACCTGTAGTAAAGTTAATGTTAGAGCTTTCTCCAGCAGTGCCTCCTACATGGTGTTCTGTTATTGCACCAAAATATTGGTCGTATCCACTGCCACCAGCTTCTACTTTAGCTCCAACGCCTACTTGTGCATCTATAAAAAAGCCATTTTGTGCGCTTGCTTTCCAGTTTCTATCAACGGTAGTGCTGTACTGATAGTTAACGCCTCCATCAAAAGAATAATTGACTGGATTGGGGAAGTTGCCAAGTTCTTCAAAAGCATCAATAGCATTACTTGGAAGTTCATTAAACGTTGTTTCTCCAATTAAATAAACGGGGCTATAGCCTTCACTGGTTGGATAATTATTGAAATTGTCAATTGTATATCCGCCTGGAAAGCCAGTAAGGATGTTTCGGTCTTCATTGGTATTAACAACATCTTGATAGGCTTCGTTATAAGCGGCATTGTAATCTCCAATGCTTTGTCCTTCATCAGGAACATAGCCGTAGGCGGCTAAATCGGCAGTATCAGGCTTTCCAAGGTCGTTAAAAGGTTGGGTAAATACGGCATAGATGGACTCATCCATTGCTAGGATATTTTGCCAATTGGCTAAACTATTGGCTGCATTGGCTTGTATGGTTTGCTCGGCTGATTGGAAATCGTTTGCTAGTTGTGGTAGTAGCACATTTTCGATATGCCATCTGGAGTAGATATAGGTGGTAACAAAATCGTCGGGTAACATATTAATGGAGGGATCCAATCTTTGAGCCATACAGCCATCGTAAGTTACCTCATCGCTTAGGGCGTAAATATAATTTAAGCCATTGCCCATAAACAAATCTCCTTGTGGGCCAGGTATTAATGGGTTGGTAGAGGTCGAAAATGTTTCGTTAAAATTGATGCAATATTCGGTGCTATTATCCTGTGAATGTTCAAAGCCAGTACTTATATCTAAACCTATATAGCCCGTTGCCTTATTCTCAATGATTATCCCCAAACCTAACCAAGATTCAATGCCGAATTTAATTTGTGATTTAAGATTGAGCCCATCCGTTGTATTGTAATAAAAGCCTTTTTCATAACATCGCTGTTGTCCTGCATCTACATAACTATGGCTATTATCGCCAGGAGGGTCTCGTAGGATAAGGTCGGGTAAATTTTCTACTAAAGTAACAAACGTAGCGGTTCTTGGGCGTACACCTGTAATAATGGCTTCTACGGTTTGGGAAGGTGTTAAAACACCATTTACTTGTGCGGTAAGGGTTAAGGATTGGGTATATGGCTCAATAATCATTGGTGCGCCTGCAATCATGGTATAACTAGCCGTACCGTCATCGGCAATAGGTAGGTTTACACTACCTAATCCAGAGATATTGTCGTTAATAAACAGGCTGCCATTTTCGGCAGGGCATTGTGTGCCATCAGGAAATTGTTGGTACACTAAAAAGTTTAGGTTGTAGGTTTCGTTTTGTTCAAATACCCATTTATCGCCTTCACAGGTAAGGGGGAGTTCATCAAAGTTGGTAATTTCTACTACAAATGGGCGGTTGTAAATTAGGTTTAAGGTAGAATCTTGCTCGTTTAAATCTACTTGTATATTTAGGTTGGCAAAGTAGTATTCGGCCGAAAAACTGTTGGGAATATCGGTTATTTTTACATTGTATTGGCCGGGCGGTAAATGTTCTATTACGGCTATTCCACTAGCAGCAGTAGTGCCTGTACGGATTAGGCAATCGCTATAACCGCCTTTAATTTCGTAATCGGCTATGCCAATATCGGCACCACAAGCACCACCAATACTCATAATTAAGCTGCGGCTGGTGATGTCGGTAAAATCAATATCAGTAATATTGTTTTGTACATTAATGGTTTGTGGCGAGTTGCTGATGATGTGTGGTATGGAATTGTCTGGATATACCGCTGCTATTTCATGTTCGCCAGGGTTGTTTACTACAATATTATAATCACCATAATCATCTGTAAGTACGCCTGTATAAGTGCCATCTAGGTAGATAGCCACACTGTCTACAGGGCAATAATTGTTGGCACTTCCGTAGTTTACCGTACCAGAAACAGAGAAGGTTGTATTATCGGTAAAGTTAACATAGTTAGCGGTACTTTGTACGGTAGTTAGTTGGTTAATTTGTTGTGTTGGATTAAATTCATGTGGCCCACTTCCACTATCAAAAAACGGTGTTACGGCATAAGTAATACCTGTATCACTAAAAGGCAGGTTTATTATTTGGTAGCTGCCATCAATGCTGGTAAAAGCACAGTAAGATAGGTTAAGCGGGGTGTTGTAGGTACGTACTGCTCCATTGTAAACGTTGGCATGATTGCCTACACCTACTTTGCCATCGCGGGTAAGATTGCCATTTTGCGGATCATCAAAATTCCAATAGCCTATTAAGCCAGGTTCGTTGCCGCCTATAATGTTTTGGTAATTATTGGCCACTTCTGTAGCGGTACGAGCATAATCCCAAACACGTACTTCGTCGAGTTGACCTTTGCCGTAATCGGTATCTTTATAGCTGCCAAAATTAAGTTTGCGAGCACCTGTATAATGCCCACCAGGGTTATCACTAGCAACTGCTATTCCATCTCTATAAATTGTTCTTAACATGCTTATTGTATCGTACACACATGCCCAGTGATGCCATTCACCTTCATCGCCATAGGCAGTAGGCGTATCTAAGTCGTCGCCCCAAAAGCCAAATCTAAATTGACCACTTGCTAAGTAACCCATATGTAAATGGCGGTGTAATGTTTGGTCTTTATCATGACTTAGGAGTATATTGTCAATACCTGTTATTTCGTTTTTAGCCCAAAATTCTATGGTAAAACTTCGGTTATACAAAGGAATATTGTTGGCTGTTTCGGCATAATCATCTACCCCGTCAAACTTCATAGAGTAAGTAGTGCCTGTTGTTTCTGCACAAATTTGTACATTGGGGATGCCTATTTGAGAAATCGTAGTTACATCGCCTGATATTTGCCCTGTGCTGCGTGCGTAACCTGTAGCGCAAACGGTTTCTATAGGATGGTCGGTTGCCCAGTTAGAATGATAAGGTTTAATACAGTATTTATAGATGTTACCTGGTTCAACATTTTCATCGTCGATGCTATTAATATTGATGTTGGCTGTTGTAGCAATAGGACTTGAGAAATCATCATCTCGGTATATTTTAAAACCTTCTACTAGTTCCTCATCATAATTGGTATAGCCTTCCCATTTTACCTGAATTTTATCAGTAAATTCTCCATTGGTTGCAGTTAATTCCCGTGGAGGAATAACGTAGTGCATGACTCCATCTGCTGTATTAAAAAATACGGATTTACCAGCAATAGCAACTTCGCCACGAGCATCTGGGTTCTGTTTTTCTAGGGTTTCATATCTAGACCAGGTGCCTGATGACCGTCTATCAAATATCGTAACATGGTTATCGCTCGAAACAACGATATGATTGTTATTGACAGCGACTTGCTTGCCAAAATTATTGACGATTGGTAGAAAATCGTTGCCAGCAAAAACAACTTGATTGCTACCGTCATTATTTTGTATGTATACATATTCGTTCAATCCCGATTCATATCCACCTATTATAACATCTTGGTTATTATTAATAGCGCAACTAGATGCACTGTTTGTTGAGAATATAGGTGGATTTGAAAGCGCTGGGAAATCGTTAAAGCTAACTGAACTAGCATCGTTAGCTAAGGCAAGGTAATTGCCATTTACTGCAACACTATTAATAGGTGCAATAGATGGATTTAAGCTAGGTATGCCTGGAAAAAAAGTGCCTGCTTCCCAGCCTGAGTTAGTTGATTCGAATACTCTTATAGCATTAAGTGGAGAAGTATAACTTGTTACTAGTTTGCCATTACTCATAGAAATATCAACTCCTACATATTCAGCCTGATTAAAGTTAGTATTTTGATGTGCATGAACAAGTTGCCATAAACCTGAAGAAGCATCCTTCTCATAAAACGATATTAAACCTTCTGTAAGCAAAAACGTAACATCTGGAAATACAGAAGCAGTATTATAATCGTATATTACTTCAGTAACCCTTCTACCCGCATTAGCTATTGCAATTTGATTCCCATCAATAGTAACACTATTGCCAAAAGTGCTATTATCATCCGAATAATCAACATCATCTTCGGGGCCTCCAGTAAAATCAGATTTAATATCATCTAGGGGGATTTTTGAGATGACTTGACTAAAACTCCAAAGTCCATCACTCAAAACCCATATACGTGCTTGATCATTATCTCCATCTCCAATTATCAAAGTATGTTCGTCGGCGGCTATGCTTCTAGTATTTGACGTAAAATCATCATCAATAATTTGGTTAGGCACAATAGCCGTAGGCACAGCAGCAGGTGGTGTATTGGGCGTTGTAGTAGTCCAACCATTTAAACAAGCAGGCAAGGATTCGCCCAGCCCTGGTTGGGTAGCAATAAGGCAATAAGTACTTTGTATATTACTAGGAGGATTTACATCGGTATAAGTGGTGGTGGTAGTAGGTACGGTTGCAATAAGGTCGTCGTTGCGGTAAATGTTAATATTAGTAGCTACACCTGCATAATTAAAGGCTAAATTAACTTGGGTGGCAGACGTGCCTTGCGAAGCACTTGTAAAGGTAGGACTAAAAATTAAAGCACTACCTATATCGCATACTTGATTAATATCGGCACCTAATGTGGTGCTATAGGTTTCCACACAATATTCGTATACTACGTTCGATAACACATTGGTATCGTCAAAGCTGATCGTACCATCTAGCACTTCGGCAATTAAAATGGTATCGTTTGTAGCTTGTGGTACTTTTGTACGGTAAATGCGGTAATGAGTATTTACGGTAGAGTTATCGGTCCAAGTTATTTCTACTTTATCTTCAAAAGTATTATCTGAAGCTGTTATAGGGCTAGCATCCGCCAAATCAATAATGCCTTCGGCACAACCCTTATCGCTTGTACCATTGGCTATATTGTAGGCGGCTACACAGTAATTATAAGTGTTGCCTGTAGTTACCTCTGTATCGGTAAATATGGAATTGAAGGGAGGTAAATCGGCAATGAGTACACCATTTTTATATACATAATAGCCTTGTATAGCACTTAGGTTGGGGTAGGTCCAGTTTAGATCAACTTGGTCTTCTAAATTATTGCTTGCTACTACATTGGTAGGTGTTGCTAAATTAAAACCTGCTTCTACACAACCTGTTGGGCTTATTTGCGATTCGCCATGCAAATAGGCTACGGCTGTTACACAATATAAATGTGCTGTACCCGATTGTACGGCATAGTCGGTAAAGGTATTACTTGTCGCTAATCCTATGTAAGTATCGTCACGGTAAATAAAAAAGCTATCGGTTAAGGCAGAGCTGTCGGTCCAAGTTAAATCAATAAACCCTGATGCATAAGAAGCAGTTACATTAGTTGGTGCGCCAATATCAATGGTTCCTAAATTGCTACACGATTGTACCGATTCTTTAGCTCGTCCAACTTCGGTAGGTGTTGTAGCTTGAATAGTATTGAAATAGGCGGCATTACCCACTTCTCTATCAGGTACATTCCATTGGGCAATTACTTCGCCATTTGCATCAAGGGCTAGTACTTGTACTACATTACCATCTTCGTTTAAGGAATCAACTACGGCATCTGTTTCGGGAGGGAATATTGTAGCGGTATAATTGGGGTATATAAATGTGTACGTAGTTAGTGGGCCACTAGGTGCAGGAAATTGGTTCAGTACTAATTGTCCAGTTACATCTTCGTAAGTTGAATGTATTTCACCCGCTTCGTTGTAAAAATGATAAGTAAGGTCTCCGTATTGATTGGTGGTAATATCCACATTAGTCCCTAAATAGGTAGCTACACCAAAGTTAGGAATTTCTATTTCGTATAGGTTGGCAAAAATGGGTTCGTAAATTTGTAAACAGTATTCGTAAGCATAATTGGTAGAAGGCGATAGTACATCGTAGTCAGTATAGCTTGTTGGGGCTGCGGCGGCGTTTGCGTAAGTAGCTGTAGGGTTAGTAGGTAGGCCTTCTATTAAGCTGCCATTTTTATAAATTTCTAAACGGTAATTAGTGGCTGTTGTGGTATTGTTCCAAGTTACATCAATATGGTCTTCGTAATTGGTAAGTCCAGAAGCGGTGTTTGTGGCTTGTATATTTACTGGTGCGGCCATTTCTAAAATAAAGCCCTCATCGCATAGCATTTGAGAGTTGCCCCACATTACATGTTCGGCAGCTATGCAGTAGGTGTAGGTTTCATCAAAAGTAACCGCATTATCGTTAAAAGTTGTATTGGTTGTATAAGGTGTTAGTTGTTCATCTTTCCACAAAAGCACATCGTTTTGTGTAGTAGAACGGTTGTTCCAAGTAACACTTACACTTGTTTCGCTTGTGCCATCACTCGCTACTAAATTGCTAGGTATAGCCACCATTTCGTAAATTTGAGTTACTCCTGAGTTAAAGCCATTGTTTGTATTTTGGTGTGCGCCTGCTGCTACAACTGCGCCACAAATACCTACACAAAAACCTAGCTGTGCTTGAGCGGTAGTAGTACTTGCTAAAATTTCTTCGCTATTGTTTGTCCAGTTGGTTCCATCAAAAGCATATACATTTAGGGAGCCTTGTGCGCTGTTGTAAAATTTAGCTCCTACAACGGCAATAGGTACATCGCCATTTTTTTCGATGGCAACGCTCCAACCAAAATAGCTATTAGCTGCTGAAGTAGCGGCGAGTAATTTTTCGTGTATTTGCCAGGTTGCGCCATTGAGTTCGTATATGTATGCTGCACCTGTATTAGCTCCTGCCGACGTATCGCCATAGCCGCCTATAATAGCATAGCCATCTGCCATATCCACACTATAGCCAAAGTAACCAAAATTGTTTGCATCGTTTGCGCCGCCTGTTTGTTGGGCGTTTAATTTTTGTACGAAGGAAATGCTGTTGCTAGTGGCATCAAAATTAAAAATATAGGCAGCACCTACTCTTTGTCCTAAGTTATTAAGATTTAGCGGTGCTCCTATTATTAAATGGTTTCCATCTACTCCAACACTTTGCCCAAACAATTCGCTTGGTGTAGCTTCAATATTGCCTAAATTATTGGTGGCATGTATTTTATCTACAAACATCCAGCTACTGCCTGAGCGTTTGTATAAATAGGCTGCTCCAGCATCTAAGCCGTAATTGATGTCGCCACTTGCACCAATTAATAGTAAATCATCGCTCATGGCAATGGAAGTGCCAAAGCGTAAATTGGGGGTAATATCGGGGGCGGTAATTACTTGTGCCTCTGTCCACTGACTGCCAAATTGGTACACATACACTGCGCCAAGCCCCGCATTTTGTTGTGGTGCGCCAACGGCTGCATAAAATTCGCCTCCTGTTTCTATGGGTTTCGTAATAGCTACTGCCTCGCCAAAGTTGTCGAAATCAGCGGCGTTGCTGGCGGTCAGTTTTTCGGTTTCTTCCCATATTCCTGTTGCTCGATTGTAGGTTTGGATGTAGGCTGCGCCTGCGCTGTTGTCATCGCCAGGTGCGCCAACAATTACAGTTTCTTGTCCTACGGCAACGGCTGTACCGTAGAGTTGGCTTGCGGTTGCATCGTCAGGACTAACATCGTTTACTATATCGTAGGCGAATAAACTGGTTGGTAGTAAGCACCAAATAAGTAGCAGAAAAAGATGGTTGAGATTGTAATGCATAACTGAAATTTTTGGTGTAAAAAAAATGGCTAGAGATGAGGCTACATACTAGCCCTATAGATATAACTTTCCTATTGCAACACTTTTTTTTGTTAAAAAACATATTAATATGTATTTGTGAAAGATAGGGGCTGTTGTTTTTTAAGAGGTGCTATAAGGCTTGTCTTTTTGACAGAAAAATTTTGGCTAGGAATGTTAAGAATAGAAGGGGCTTTTTGTGTTTGAGTTCCTTACAAAGGTAAGCCTTATTGGATTGTGAAATGTGGTCATATCTTGCAAGAATGTGGTCATATCTTGCATTTTTGGGTTTTTGAACGGCTTTTTTTGCCTTGAAAGACTGGTTAGTATACTATGAAATAAATTTTGATGTGTTTTGCTTGGTCTTGTGTTTTATTCCCCATTTTGTATTATGGCAAGCCACAGGCTTGAGTACCGTTTGGCTCAAGCGAGACGCTTGACCCTGCGTTCCTTTTTTTTATAAAAAGGAACGCCTGTTCTAGTCTTTAGGCTAGCGTGTGGCGGTATGAAAGCCTTTGGTTATTAGTTATTAGTTTTGGTAAGCAATGCTCTAGGGGAATAGCCATACTGTTTTGTAAATGCTTTGGTAAAATAGTTAGGAGTCATCCCTACTTCAAAGGCAATATCGGATACATTGCCCACCTGATTTTCTAGCATTACTTTAGCTTTAGCCAAACGAATATTGCGGATAAACTGTGTGGAGGTGGTGTTGGTTAAAGCTTGTATTTTACGGTATAAATGAGAATTGCTCAAATGCAAAGCTTTGGCCAATTTATTTACTGTAAATGATTCGTCGCTAAGGTGTGCTTCTACTATTTGAATGGCTTTTTGTAGAAAGGTGGTTTCTTTTTGATTTAGACTAGTGTGGGCATTTGTTGGTGATTGGTTTCCTAGTAAATAGTCCTGATATTTTTGTTGTAAGTTGTTACGGGTTTTTAGTAAATTGTGGGTTTGCAAGCGTAATTCCTCTGCACTAAATGGTTTGGAGAGATAGACATCTGCGCCTTGTTCTAGTCCTTCTAATCTGCTAGAGAGGGCTGCTTTTGCGGTTAGGAGGATTAGGGGGATATGACTGGTAGCTACATCATTTTTTATGATGTTACACACCTCATAACCATTTTTGCCAGGCATCATTACATCGCTAATAATAATATCGGGAATTTGTTTTTGTGCTATTGCTAATCCTTTATTGCCGTTGTAAGCTGCTAGGATGTTGTATTCTTTTTCTAATATGCTTTTGATGTATTGGTGTATGTCTGTATTATCTTCGATGAGTAATAGGGTGGGCTTGGCATTAGCGTTTGTTTTTTTCTTTTCAGAGGATGTTTGATTGCTATTAGTTGTTGTTTGGTAGTTTAATGCAGGAAGGACGGTTTTTAATTTCAATTCTTTTTCATTTGTTGTTTGTATAGCTTTTTTGGAGGAGATTTCTAGGGGGAGGGAGAGGGTAAAGGTTGTTCCTTTTCCTAGTGTTGATTGTACTTCAATATTGCCATTCATTAATGCTGTCAATTCTTTTACAAGTGATAAGCCTATGCCTGTTCCTTCGGCTTCACGGGTGTAGCTATCATCGGCTTGGTAAAAGCGGTTGAAAATGTGAGGGAGGGCTGCTTTACTAATACCCTTGCCAGTATCGGCTACGGTAATTTGAATGTTTTGTGTTTGTTCTTCTATCGTATCTAATAGCAATAACTGCACTTTTACTTGCCCGTTTGTGGGCGTAAATTTAAAAGCGTTTGATAAGAGGTTGTAGAGTATTTTTTCGATTTTATCGACATCAAAATTTACAATTAAAGCGTCTACATCGCTGCTAAAGTTTAGTTGTATTTGCTTTTGTTTGGCCAATGTTTGGAAGGCATAGATGATGGCTTCAACAAAGGGTGGTAAATCACCATGACTGTTGTTAAGTGCCATTTTTTTAGCTTCTAGTTTGTTTACATCTAGCAACTGATTAACGAGTAGTAATAAGCGGTTGGCATTGCGGTTAATAATTTGCATTGGCCCTTGTATTTTGGGATAAGCATTGGCGGCTAAAATTTGTTGAGCAGGGCCTTGAATGAGGGTGAGAGGTGTGCGTAATTCGTGGGTAATTTGGGAGAAGAAACGAGTTTTTATTTCCTCCATTTCTTGTAGGCGTTTTACTTCAGCTTCTTTTTCTTTGGTTTCGTATTGTGTGTTTATCTCTTCTGTTTTCTTTTGAATTTCTAGGTCATTTTTACTTTTCTCTTCTGCCATAAACTTCTTTAAATAGATAAAAGCATTTTTAAAATCTTCTAGGCCTTCATAAGCTAAATATAAAAAATAGGCGATGTTGTAGTGTACACGTCTAGGCAAATTGTGGGTAGCAATGCGGGCTTGTAATTCGGTGATGGAAAGCTTAATGGCTTCATATTTTTTTTCTTTCAGGTATATATTGGCTCTTAGAAAATAGGCTTCTGTAATTCGATCCATTTTTGTTTCTTTATGGAGGAGGCTAAACAGTTTATTACACCATTTTTTGGCTTCTTTTAAAGCATTTTCATCTTCACCTACTACTGCTAATTGCCCCATTTGGTAACAACTTTGCATAATAAAGTTGGGTGATTTTATTTCCTCCGCAATAGCAAACATTTTTAAAAGATAACTTTTAGCCTCGGTGCTTTGGTCAATGGATTTATAGGTGGTAGCAATTAATCTATAATTTCGACATAACATTAATGAATTTTCAAAATGCAAGTTGATGTCAATTGCTTTTTTAAGATAGTCAATTACCTCTAATGGATCACGCATCACTAATGCCAAGTTGTGGTAAGCTAAAGCAACATTGGGTTCTTGCCCAAATTTTTTGAAACCAATTATTGCTTTATGAAAATAATCGGCCGCTTTATCTTTCAAATTTTCCTGCCAATAAGTGAGACCGATATTATTGTAAATCATGGGTTGAGGAGGATTTTTCCAATCATTTTTTTCGGCTATAGCTAATGCTTTATAATAATAGGTTCTACTTTTTGAAAAATTAAACTCCCCCCTATAACAAGTGGCATATTTAAACAATACTTTAGCCAGTAAAGGATCATTCTTTTTTTCTTTTGCCCACACTAATATTTTTTCTAAAATCTTATAGGTTTCCTCAAACGCTTTATGTTCTCCATAGAAATAAGCTTCTTCATAAAACACCTCCATCAACACTTCCTTTTTCCCTAAATCCTTAGCTACTTCTTTTGCTTCCTCTATTAAAGACTTTGTTTCTTCAAATGGATGATAAAGCGCTGCTCTTATGATTTGCAAAATTAAGTCAATACGTTCTTTACCTATTGTATCTGGAAGTTGTGATTTTAGTGTTTTGAATGTGGTATTCATTATATGATGGTTGAAACAATTGACTATTGAAAAATAATAATCACTTAATTGCATTTTTGTGACACTCTAAGTTACTCTATTTTATCGAAATGACAAAATTTTTAATGTTACCTTGTTTTTTTTATACAAAATATCCACTAAAAATGTGTAATGTGATATGTGTAATAAGTTCTCTATTAGGAAAATGGACTTGGAGCAGGTAATAAAAAATAAAAAAAAGCCAGCCTGCTAAACAAACAGACTGGCTATCTTACTAATCAAACTAATATCTCAACCATTATTTGATTGTAGTGTTTGAAGCTACCTAAGCTTAAGCCAGGTTGCCTATGTAGTCCCCAACTTTTGTTGGTTATTGCTAAATGGCTTTATTGCCAAATTGTTTTTTTATCTGCTGGCGAAGCAGACTTCCAAAAGTTTACTAAAAGGAAGTTTTGGTAAGTTGCTTTTGCCAGAAGGTAAAACAATTTAACTATTTAGCAATTTAACCAGTAAAATTGAATTTAGAAACTACAGGCGAAAATGGGTTAATGTATCACCACCTTCTTACTCATTTGCAAGCCGCTTTCCGTAACTAAATGACAAATGTAAATCCCCTTCGCTAAATGTTGAGCTGCTATTGGGATTTGATAAGAAGTGTTGGCATCAAATACCTCTTCTTGTAACGGAATTTGGATTTGCCCATTTACATTAAATAAACTAATACTAGCTCGTTCGGTAGTAGGAATACTAAAGGTTACCGTAGCTTGGTCTACCACAGGGTTAGGGGTAACTATTAAGTCCATCTCTGTTTCCAATGCTACCTTACGGTGCTAATTTGCGTAATCTGCGATGATAAAAAACTAAATCAATTTTTCACACAAACGGTATTAGCTGGCAATTACCTAGTGAACCTTTCTTCTGCTTCCTTGTATATCTATCTGCATTAAAATTGAACATCATTTTAAACCTATCTCATCATGAAAAACAAAAGCAATCCATCGCCGCTGTCTTTAAGCAATGCCTCTACTGCTCATTTTTGGGTACAACATTTTCAGCACAATTTAACACAAGAGCGGGTCAATTGGCAGCAGGCTCCTAGCATTACTTCCAAGGAAAAAAAGCGCATTATCCCTTCCTTAAAAGCCTGGCAATTAGGCGAAACTTCTGACGGGAAACATTTAATTGCAGCCGCTACTAAATATGCTGCTGCCACTAACGACCCCGTCTATTTGCAAGCCATTCGTTTATTTATTAAAGAAGAACAAAAACATGGAAATAACCTAGGACGCTACCTAGATTTAATTGGAGAAAAAAGAAAAAAATGGGATTTAGGAGATAGCCTTTTTAGATGGGTGCGCTATTTTAATACCAGCATTGAAATGTGGACCATTACGGTAATTATTGTAGAGAGTTATGCGCAAATTTTTTACAAGGCGGTACACGATGCTACCAACTGTAAACTACTTAAAGAAATTTGTGTGGATATTCTTAAAGATGAAGCCTACCACATTAAGTTTCAGCAAGAACGCCTCAGCCAAATTGTGGCTCATAAAAGTTTTTGGGGTAAACAAATAAGTCTTGTTTTTTACAAAGTTTTATTTTACGTAATTACGCTAAGTGTTTGGATAGCACACCGCAAAGCCTTTAAAGCTGGCGGACTCAACTTTGGCTTATACGCAGAAAAAGCCTTGCGAAAATTTAAGTACATGGAGTATAAATTAACGCAAGTTGGGGAACCTGCTATTGTTCCTAATATTTGAGGAAATGACCTATTTACTCTAAATTTTAAAAGTAATTGCTGCAAGTTAGGAGGCTTGAAGCCGTTACGCTCCAGCCAGGCGTTCTTTTTTTACAAAAAAGGAACGCAGGGTCAAGCGTCTCGCTTGAGCCAAACGGTACTCAAGCCTCTTGGCTTGCAGCAAAAAGTGTAAACCACTTCGATAAATAGATCGAAAAGATCTATTTTTTTACAAACGATTCTACAACAACTCCATCTTGCATCTCCAACAAAATAAAATACCTGCCTTGCGGTAAATGGGCTAAGTTCATATTGGTAGGTAAGGAATGGGCATTGGGATATGTTTTATCAAAAATAAGTTTTCCCGTAACATCATACATCTTTAGCACTGCATTGTTTAAGGTATTTATTTCGGCTTGCGTCCATTGCAGATGTATTACATCTTGTGCAGGGTTAGGGTAAACTTGCAAGCTTTGAGGGGCTGGTAAATCTCCAATTCCAACAGGCACAATATCAATAACTTGGCTAACGGTTCTACTACAGCCGTCGCTATCTTCTACGGTAAGCGAAACGGTATAAACGCCTGGGTTTTCATATACATGCAAGGGGGTAGCGGTTCCATTAACAGGCAAGGAGCCATCGCCCCAATTCCATTGCCAGCTAATGGCGTTTTCGGTAAGGTCTTCAAAAAAGGCTACTTGGCCAACTTCTACTGTACCTAGTGTGGTAAAATTAACAAACAACACATCGCTAACGGTTAGCTCCTGACTAAAGGTTTCGCAACCTGCAATATTACAAGCTTCTAGGCTAACGGTATAAGTGCCACTCTGCAAGAAACTATGGGTTGGTGATTGTTCTTCGGAAGTCGTGCCATCGCCAAAATCCCAATTCCACGAACTAGGTTGATAGGCAGATAAATCGGTAAAGATAGTAGTGCCTGCACAATCCTCTAAAATGTCAAATTCAAAATTAGGGGCTGGTGCTTCTGTAGGAACAGCGCATTGCCACGATGCCTCAAATCCTTCAAAGCTGCTAGTACTTGCTTGTTCATCGCTAAAAAACTCAATGGTTACTGCTCCCGAATTGGCTTCTATAATGCCAAGGCTATTGGGCAATGCTGCGCCTGTAAAAGTACCTAAAAACCCAAAAACATTATCGGTTCCATTGTATATGCGTATATAGTCGCAGCAGGCTTCCATATCCATAAAGTTAAAGGTCAGGGTTAGCAAGTAAGCATCGGGAGGCGCAATTGTAATGATGCCCATTAGCCCATCCTCATAGGGTTCATTACCTCCTGGGTCGGTTAGTACGCCTGTGCAGCCCGTAAACAATTCTACCTCTGGCGTAGTAGGCATTGGGATGGTATCGCAAAACAAAGAGGCAAAATCAACGGTAATATAATCTTCTTTAATTCGGGTATCGCAGCCTATATCATTACAAGCTTCTAGGCTAACGGTATAAGTGCCTTCTTCGGCATAAGTATGGCTAGGGTTTTCCTCTTCGGAAGTGTTGCCATCGCCAAAATCCCAGTACCAGGAGGTAGGGAAGTTTAAGGAAATATCTTCGAGGTTTACCACGCCATCGCAGCTTAGTTGCTGGTTAGAGCTAAAGTTAGCCTGTGGGAAAGTTTCTACCATTAAAGTGCAAGGGAGGAAGATAATCGGATTATCAGGATCGTTGGTAAAAAAGGTAAGGGTAAATTCGTAAGTGCCTGCCAGCATATCGGTTGCGTCAAAGTTAATGTCTATGTCTATGGTTTCTCCTACTGCTAGAGTGCCTTCATAAATTGATATGCTTAACCAATCGGGTAAATTGCCCCTTCCCCAATCGAGGGCATTGGTTAACATCAGCGGAATAGCGGGTACTGGATTTTGAAAGTTATGCCCTAAGTACAATACTTTTCCAATACCTATTTCTCGGTAGGCAACAACGGTTCCGCCTAAAAAATCGGATACCAATATATTAAGGTCTGGATTGTTAAAGGCGTAGGAGTAAACGGTTGGTTCGAGCAAAAAGGTTTCGGGAAAACCTTGTGTAATTGGATGTTCGGCATTTTGAACGGTTAGCTCGTCGGATAAAATGGTAAGCGAAAAAGAAGCATCAAAAAAGCCCGCAGCATTTAAACAGTTTTCGCAGGAGGTGCCTGTGTAAATGATGGTGCCTCCGTTATTTACAAAATTTTGCAAAGGTGCAACAAAGGTCGCTAAAACGGCAGGGTTTACTGCAAAGGTTTCTTGCGGCGGAATAATTAATATATTTTTGCCTTCTAGGGCATCATTTAAATCGTTTACATCGTTGGTGTTTATTTCTGTAAAGTTGTAGTTGTCGTAATATTCGGCAAGCAAGTCTTCAATAACCGTATACGAATTTGCCGCACCATAACTCAATAATAATATTTCGGCAGGTTGGGCACTGTTGCCAAGGTTGTTAAAATTAAGTGGGCCAGCTCCTGTATTACTAATGCTAACGGTTTGGCTTGTACTTTCGCCCGCTAAAAGCATGGCTTCTACACCTTCGGGATTAATGTTGCCAATAGGCGCACCTTGTCCAACACCAGTTACATTTATTACTACATCGCCTACGTTGTTGGCAATAGTAATCGTTGCATCGTAATCTTGCATTTCGAGAGGCACAAAAATTACTTCTATGGTAGTGCTGTCGTAAGGTGCTAGGGTAATGCTGGTAATATTGGTAACAAAATTATCTAAGTTAGAGCTAATATTATCAATAAAGAGGCTATCGGTACCAGGGTTTGTAATGGTAAAACTTAGCGTTTCGAACGTGCTAATGATAACGTTGCCAAAGTCTAGTGTGGTTTCGGAAACATTTATTTGAGGAATACCAATAACGGTTAGGGTAATAGGAATTGTTATAGTAGGATTGAGGGGATCGTTGGTAAAAATAACCACTTCGGTGGTGTAAGTTCCTCCTAGCAAATCGGTAGCGTCTATTGCTAAATCAATGGTGCTTTCTGCTGGAAAATCGAGTGTGCCACTAGTCGTGTCAAAATCCAACCACGATACCAATTCGTCGGCAACCCATTGTACTGTGTTGCCTAAAACTAAAGCCGTTTTTTCGTCATATTCAAAATAGTCAAAAGCTATAAAAACTACATTTCCGTTACCTATAGGTCGGTAAGCAACAATGCTACTGTAGCCGCCATATTGCGTATCCTCTTGTACAACCAAATCAATAATATCGTCTTCATAAAATAGGGCAGGATAAGTGCCATTAGAAGGGAAAAACAAATCGGTTAGTCCATCTACAATAGGATGTTCTTCTAGGACTTCTGCTTGTAAAAAAGAGTCGAAGCGTTGTTCGCCAGACATCATGCCCGAATTAAAAAGAGGATTGGTACCAGAGGTGCCTGTAAAAATAATCGTACCTCCATTGGCAACAAATTCCTCCATGGTGTTTCCTAGTACGGTAAATATCGAAGTTGTTGAAAAATCTTCAATTTCTGGTACTAGCATAATCTGTTTATCTACTAGTAGGTCTGCTAATTCGCCAGGGTTTTCTGTAGCGGTTTCTGTTAAATCATAATCGGTATAATACAAATTCAGTGCATCGAGGGTGTTAGTGTATTCATTTATATAATCGGCTCCATTTATATAAGCCAATATTTGCAGGTCTTTGACTAACAAGGACGTATCCATTTCAAATGTTAGGGGTCCCTCGCCAGTATTGCTAATGCTTAAAGGAAAAGTAGTAGTTTCGCCAGCGTTTACCGTAATATTTACTGGGGTAGGCGTTACGCTAACTAATGGCGCACCTAGCCCTATGGCACTAATAGGAATATCGAAAACGCCAATATTTGTTTCGATGGTTAAGGTTGCATCGTAATTGGTAATTTCGGTAGGCGAAAATGTAAGGGTAACTATTTCGAAAGCATTGCCACCGTATACGCCTAAACTCGTAGTAGATAAACTAAAGGCAGGATTGTTAACGGTGATGTTTTGGATATATAGCGAGTCGGTTCCTGGATTAAAAATTTGAATCGTTTGCGCTATATTTTGTCCTACAATTGCCTCGCCAAAGTCTATCGTTTCGGGAGCAATGGCAAAGTCGGGCGTTCCTTCAATATGTATAGTACAAGGAATAATAATTTGTGGATTATTGGGGTCGTTGGTTGCAATAACCAAATCGGTTTGGTAAGTGCCACCATAAACCGTTGTGGCATTAAACTCTACGAGGAGTTCCCAACTACCTCCTGGTTCTATGGTAATTTCATTAAGTGGAATAAACAGCCAATTAAGCAAACTAGCCTCAGAGTTAGTTTGTAGGCTATTGGTTAGTATTCGATCAATATCTTCGTTATGAAATAGGAAATCGTGGTTAATTAAAATCACTTTTCCTTCGCCTATGTTTCTGTAGCACAAAATATCGTAAATCCCATCGCCATTATCGTATTCTACTAGTCGAGTAGCATCGGTATTGGTAATATCGAAAAGATAGGTAATGTTTAAGGCTTCATAAGGATTGGCTACGCCCTCCAAAATAGGGTCTTCGGGATTGTTTAAACTTACTTCGCCATTTGCAAAACCAATATACTCGCCTTCAAACAAACCCGTATTAAAAATGCATTCGTGCTGATTGCTTCCATTCATCACAATGGTTCCTCCCAAATTGGCAAAACTTTGCAGTACGGGCATAAAGCTGCTAAAGGCTATCGAATCGCATTCGGCTTGTTCGGGTATCCATAATACATCCATTCCTACTAGTGCGTTTGCTAGTTCTTCGGCATCGTAAGTTGTTAGTTCTATTAACTGGTAATCTACGGGTAAAGTAGCAATTGCCTCTAGCGCATTAAGGTATTCGTTGTCGGTATTGGCACCATTAACCAAAGCTAAAATTTGCAAATCTTTTTCGCTGCTTAAAGCTGCACCTGTTATATTAAGCACCAAGTTTCCGTTGCCCGTATTGTTAATATTAATGGGTAGGGTAAGCGAGTCGCCAAAAGCCAATGTTGCTTCCAAACTACTGGGCGATGCGCTTACTATGGGAGCTTCTTGCACACTAATGGTTTGGCTAGTAGTTGCCATTTCGCCATAGCAATTGTTTATGGTTAAGGTAACTTCAAAATCGCCCGATTGTGTATAGCTATGGGTAGGGTTTTGTTCGGTAGAAGTATTGCCATCGCCAAAATCCCAAAGCCAGCCGTCGGCATTTGTGGAGGCATCGGTAAAAGTAATGGCGGCATTAAAGGCTAGGGGAGAGGGGGGAGTCTCAAAATCGGCTTCGGGAGTACCGCCGCTAGTAGTGCCCGTTGCCCAGGTAGCGGTAAAGCCTTCGTAATTAACAGTTGGGTCACTAAGCACCTGTAAAGTAAGCACTTGTTCAGAAGCGATAATGATGCCATCGGTAGCACCCGCCATACCTGGCAAATCCGTTCCAGAGAATTGTCCAATTAAGGGCGCATCTAAGTCTGGGCCGTCATAAATAGAGAGGTAATCGTAACCAAACTCCATGTTAAATTGGGTAAAGGTAAGTACCAATTCGCCCGAACCAGCAGGCGCAATAGTTAGCCATCCGTCCATATTGCCAGGATAGTCTTCATCGCCGCCAGGATCTTGTATCGTGCCTTCGCAAAGGATTTGGGTTTCGCCTTGCCCATCTTCGGGCATGAGTATGGTTTGTGCTTTTAGGGTAGTAGTAGCTAGTAAAAAAAAGAGTAATAAAATAGGGAAGTTCGTAAGTTTCATGTTGTTTAGTTTGGCTTTTTTATAAGTTTTTAGTGGTTAATTTATTTTGCTATGTATATTTGAGTTGCAAAACCTTAGCAAGATAGTTATTTCTATGGAGGTGTATAAAAAGAAAAGGTAGAATTGTTGATTAGGAGGCAAATAAAACTACAGGTAGCAACCGTTTTTACTGCCGCCTACTAGTACTTGGCAAACTATTTATTATTCTGCTGTATTATTTCGGCAAAAGTTTTTCCTTTAATTTTGGCTGCTAACCAATTAGTAAAATCAAAATAGTTAGCGGCCCGTTGTTCGTATTCATCTTGGTATAACAAATTAAATTTTTCGAGGGTCTTAATTAAAATTGGTTTTAATTTTTCGGCTTCGTTGGTACGTAGGGCTTTGTTTAAAAAATCAATAACAAGGGTTTCGGCTTTGTAAAGTTGCTTGCGTTTTTTGAGGTAATTTTGAGTAGAACGGATGATGTATTTTAGGAGTTGGTAATTTTGTAATTCGTAGTGAATAAGGAGGTTTACTATTTTAGCCCAATAATACACATCGGGGCGCGTTTGCTCATCAAATTCGTTTAGTACTTTATTAATATAGTTGAGGGCATTTGGATAATCTTCCAATCCAATATACAAATAGGCAAAGCGGTAGTAGGCGGTGAGTTTAAAGTTATTGGGAATTTTTTGTTGGTGTTTTTCAAAAAACTTTTCCGAAATAGCAACTAAGGGCAAAGCTTGTTTAAATTGCCCATTATTTAAATACATACTCATTTCATCGCCATGAGAAATGGTAAAAACGAGGATGGTAATTTCTTGCTTGGCTCGACTTACCTTATTTGGTATTTCTCTAAAATGGGCTAAGGTACTAGGATATTTTTTGGGAAACAGCTTGCGTTGTAGGGTTAATATTCGGCTGTAAATAACCACATATTCATACGGATATTCGTCGAGGTAATTAATCTCTTCATTCATTAAATTAAGCAATTGCTCATTACATTCGTATTCTTTATGGGGTTGGTCGATGCTGTAATAATAATTGGCGTAAATTTCGTAATACCTAATTTTAGCGGTTCTGGATAAAGCGGCGTTTTGCGATTGCAACAATGGATTTTTCGCTAGTTCTTCAAAGTTGGTTGTGCTTTCTAAGTTACGAGCTTTGTTGGTGAGTTTTCGCAGCAGCACCGATTGGTAATAAAGGCGGTTGTATTGGTTGAGGTTAATTAAAATATTGGCGTTTTTATTAAAAGCTTCAAACAAATCTTCAATATTTTTGGGGGTAAATTTAGCCCCTTCTATTTTGCGTTCCCAAATCATTATTTCTAGCAGCAAAGCATGTAAATCCAATTGGGCAGCCATTTTTTTGGCTTTGATTAAAATTTTAGAACATTGCTTATGTAAACCTTTGTAATATAGTATTTCCACATAATCTAAGTATTCTTTCACTTGCAAATTAATCGACTTGCCTGCATGAAAAGCCCGTAAACTTTTTAGTAAGAGTTTGTAAAGGTAGTTTTTGTCGCCTGCTAGATAAGTTGTTATCATATCCTTTTTTTTCAACAAGCGAATAAGCGTAGCTTCGTCATATGCATCAAGCTTATCAATGGCATCAAACATTCCAACATACTTTTTATCAGATTGTGCAGATAACTTAAAGTATCGTTTTTCAGGCATACTCATCGTTTTGATGAGGGCAAATAGTTTGTCCTGTTTTTTTTTCATCAGCCTTCCCTTTTTTTTACTTTTTAATGCAAAGTCAAAGTTTCGCTAAACACTTTTAACTAAGGTTTTAAGTATTATTAATTTCTCAAAAATTATTTATTTTATCCCATTTTTGTCTTACTGAAAATAAGCCAAAATAATTGTAACTTGCATATCGTTTTGACCTTCTTGTTGATAATAAATCATTTAAAAAAGATAAATTTGTACAAAACATCAACACCTCATTAATAGCTTACCATTAACACTGCATTTCTTTTAATCGTATTACGCTCAATTATCAGTGCTTATTAAATTTAATTGTAATACCATTATAATCGTGAATAAATTAATCATTTCTTAGAATATATTAGCAAATTTAAAACAAAAAATTATGAGATTTACAAATTTACGAATTCGTGGATTAAATCAATCTATGGTAGATTGGCTTAATGGGGCGAAAATTTTTAG
>JAHDBT010000314.1 GCA_020630215.1 Bacteroidota bacterium | reverse complement strand
CTTAATGTAAATGTCAATAACTATTTGCACAAAACCCAATGTGGTCTAGTATAGTTAAAGAATTTATTTTAAACAAATTAACTTTCAATTACAAAGTAATTTCAAACAAAAAACATACTATTCACAATCCTATCTTTTTTTTTGCAGAAACAATACAAGTGCCACATTGGGAAATGCGCTTAAATTTTCGCACCTTTGTTGTCTTCGCTTTTTTTTATTTAAACAGATTTAGCTTATGATACTTTCTGATATCCGCATTTTAGAATCCATTGAAAGAGGAAGTATTGTTATCGAACCTTTCCGAGAGGAATGTTTAGGTACCAATTCTTACGATGTGCATTTGGGTCGTTACTTAGCGGTTTATCGCAATCATATACTTGATGCTCGGGAGCATAATGTAATTGACGAAATCACCATTCCAGTAGAAGGTTATGTTATACAACCCAATACTTTATATTTGGGAGTTACCGAAGAATATACCGAAACACATGCCCATGTTCCGTTTTTAGAGGGCAAATCAAGTGTGGGGCGTTTGGGTATTGATATTCATGCAACGGCAGGAAAAGGAGATGTAGGGTTTTGTAATACTTGGACTTTAGAAATTTCTTGTGTGCATCCCGTACGCATTTATGCAGGGATGCCTATTGGGCAATTAATTTACTTTATGGTAGAAGGGGAAATTCAAAATTATTATAATAAAAAGCACAACGCCAAATACACCAAACGCACCCTCAAACCTGTTGAGTCGATGATGTGGAAAAATAAATTTTAAGCATTCTTGCCATTTGCGCATTAATTAGTAAGTTCCTCAAACAGGTCTTTACCAGGCACTAGTTCTTGTAAAGTTGCAGCAGCTTTTAAGTCGGTAATAGGAATGTTAATCATCCCTTTGTGATTGGTTGCAATTTTAGCTCCTGTGGTCAAACTCGTCCAATCTTCCCAAGAAAATTCTACACCTCCTACGGGTATAATTTTCACCCACATTTTCCAAGCGGTTGGCAAACCATTCTCATCTAATATCCACAAATACGAATCTCCAGGCGTTACCCCTCCTGATGTATACGATACCATTAAACCTGTTTTTCCATCTTCCAATTCTACTAGTGTTCGTTCGGTTCCAGGATCAAATGCTTTTGCAGGCGCATTTAACCAAAAAGAATCATTTACCCAATTTTTCCAAGCTTTGTTAACCAATTTTGCTGTTTTTTTAGGAGAAGTAACCAGTTTTTCATCCTCATAAGCTACGCCTGTTTTTTCGTTGATATTTAACAATACCCTTTTATCTTTAGATTTATATTCTACCCAATGTCGCTCTTTATCCCAAATATAGCTGCTCCTTCCTGCAAAAGTCCATTGCACGGCTCCTGTATTATCCCAACCTTTTTTATTAATAGCAACAAACATTTTTTCTGCCAATTCATCTGCTGCTTTTCCACTAGTACCGCTAGGCATCGATTCGCTAAAAATAAAGCATCCGCCTACCATTCCAATAAACAATACAATAAAAAAAACGAGTAAATATTTTAGCCAAGATCTTTTTGTTTTTGTAGTTGTCATAATACTTTGTGTTATTTTTTTTGTTACAAGGAGCGATTTTCAATTCTAACAAAGGTAAAATAAATCTAAGACTAAAGCGTATATTTACAGCGTTATCCTTTATGCCAAGAAAAATAAGTGATTCATTGGGAGTTCCCACAAAACACAAAATTTAAATACACAGATAATGCATCTTTTTCTTTATAAAAAAACGCTATTGCGCTACTTGTCCTTGTTTTTATTTTGTTTGGTTGTTATGCTATTAACAACTAATCCTACTTATGCACAGCGTAAAAAACATAAAAAATCTAAAAAGCAAAAAACACAACAACAACAAGATGATAACAGCAAGGTAGATTACTACAATCCAAATGTACTGCAATACCAAGATTATGTGTATAAAGACAATATTAAAACGGTAAAACTACACCTACTAAACCGTCCTTTATCTGAACCTTTTTTACAGTTAGGCGGCAAAGAATTTTTAGAATTAACTTTTGATGAATTAGGGGAGGAAGAACAGTATTTCAGCTATACCTTAGTGCATTGCACTGCCGATTGGCAAGCCTCCGATATTGATCCGTTTGACTATTTGGATGGTTTTACTAGAGATGACATTTCGCAATATGAGTACTCGATTAACACCTTGCAAAGTTACACTCATTATCATTTAGTACTGCCCAACCAAAATATGAAGATTACCAAATCAGGCAATTATTTATTAAAGGTATATGCCAACGACGATCCCGAAGAACTCGTACTCACTCGTCGTTTTAGTGTGTACGAAAACATATTAAACGTCGATGCTCGTTTTCAGTCCTCTAACCTCGAAGCCTTTTTTAACACACATCAACAACTCAATTTCGATATAAATTATAAGGGCATCAATGTAGGTAACCCAATGGAAGAAATAAAAGTTTGTGTACTACAAAATGGACGATGGGACAATGCCCTTACCCAACTAAAACCCGTTTTTATGCGTGACCAGTTGTTGGTATACAACTATGTAGATAAAAACTTATTTGAAGGAGGCAACGAATTTAGGTATTTCGACACTAGAAGTTTGATGCATTACAGCGAACGGATTAAAAAAGTACAACAGGAGGACGAAAATCATATTATTTTATACCCTGATGTTTCTAGGCAAAATAATGGTCGGCATTTAATTAGGGTGAATTATAGAGATATTAATGGAAAATTTAGAATAGGAATACACGATGGCATTTTTACCGATTTAGATGCCGATTATGCCTATGTCCATTTTTCCTTACCAACAGAAACGCCAATTAGCGATGGAAACTTGTATATTTTTGGTGGTTTATCTGATTGGCGTATTCAGGAAAATTTTCAAATGAAATACAACTATAAGAAAAAAAGCTACGAAGGAATTGTTTATTTAAAACAAGGCTTATACGATTACCAATATGCTATTATTAGAGATGGAACACACGAAAAAGACACCAGTTTTTTAGAAGGAAATTATTACAATACAGAAAATAATTATTTCGTGCTAGTTTATCACCGTGCATTTGCTGCTCGGTACGACCGACTCATTAGCATAAAACATTTAAACACGATGTATTAAATTACATTTTTATTAAAACACCGACTCAATTGTAGCTATTGGCAGTCCTAACAATTGCCTGCTTAACTGATTTAGTGCTTTTTTTTCTCCTTCAAAATGAAATGTGCGGTGTATATGTACAAGAGATTCATTTTGTGCTAAAGCCTTTGCAGGCGAAGAGGTTTCTAATTCATAAAACGCACCTAATTGCACATCACTTTCGGCGGCTTCCTCTGGTCCATCATTATAAGCATTTATTACATCTCCGTTATAAGGAGAGTCATTTACTTGCCATAAGGCATTTACATAAGTAGCTTTTTGTTGAAGACTGTATTGTACAATGGTCAACACCTTCGATTGCGCATCATAACTACCAATTGTATCTACAGCGTACTTAGGTGGAATTCCTATTTTACTACGATAATGTCCATCCCCTCTGTAAAATACTGTTTGCTCTTTAAATTGCAGCCTGTCCATGTCCAATGCTTTAAAGTAAGCAGTATTAATATTTTCCCTTTTACCATTAACAGTCGGAATCACAACAGTTGTTGCATCATTAGCCTTAAACATCCCTAGTATCCAAATACACAATACTCCTTTATCATATGTCCACCCCTGAACACTCTCATTTTTCATTACATTAACACTCTCAAAACCAACAAATTGAATAGCTCTATCTAAGTCAACACTTAAATGCTTTTCGATACTGTTTTTGTCAAATAGTTGGATATTGCGTTCAATATTTACATTAAAATTTGTGCCTGCGTAATTTTGTAAGCTAATTGATTTTTGAAAAATTGCGTTTGTAGTAGTTTGCTTTTTTAAGATAAAAGGTTCTGTATCAATACTAGCAGGGGTTTGCCAGTTTTGGTAGGACATGGCAGTATTAGGAGGAAAAAAAATGGCATACTGACTACCTTCCGGGCCTAGCCAAAATCGGTCTTCTCCCCCATAAGGGTTAATATGTTTTTGAATAACTCCTGAACGAATTAAATCATAATTTATCCATCCATAACTGCGCCCCTTATTTCCATTTGCTGTACTCGTCATCACTCTTGCTTGATAATCACCAACAATTAAAAGTTGTGCTTGTTCTCGCTCATTTTTTAGGCAAATTACAGGCTTGTATTTTTGTAAAAACTGAACATCGTAACCAAAAGTACCTTTAGGATATTGCATAAAAGTATTACTTGAAATTAGGGAAAAATAAAGGAGTAAACTTAGTAAAAAAAATAGGTTTACCCTACCAAATACAAAAAAAAATAGGCTTATCGGCAAATAGTCATTATTGCAACTATTTCCAATAAGCCCGTTCCTATTTATTGATTTACTATTTTACAAAATGCACTAGTTTACTTACCCTAAGTATCCATAATAGATTGGCGAATCCACCATACTGCATAAGAAATAAACTGAAGTCCTTTCGTTTCATCAAAACGCTCTGCAGCCCTAATTAAACCAATATTACCCTCGTTGATTAAATCATTTAATTCTAAACCCTGATTTTGGTACTGTTTAGCTACAGGTACCACAAATCGCAAGTTTGATCTTGTAAGTTGCATTAGTGCCTCTATCCCTTTGGATATGTAAATTTATTTTTACACCATTCCTTATCCTAAATAAGCCTTTAAAGATTTACTTCGAGAAGTCTTACGTAAACGCCTGATAGCCCGTTCTTTAATCTGCCTCACACGTTCACGAGTTAAATCAAAACGAAAAGCAATATCTTCTAACGACATCGCTCCATTTCCATCTAAGCCAAAGTAGCTGTGAATAATATCTGCTTCTCTTTTAGATAAAACAGATAATGCCTCTTTAATTTCTTTATTCAGCGACTCCGACATTAAAGTATTATCAGGTCCTTCTTCTCTATTTGCTCGTAGGGTACTACCCAAAGTAGTGCTATCCTCGTTTTCATCTAGCGGCGCATCAGTAGATACATGCTTAGAGCTAATTTTAAGTAACTCTTTTACATCTTTCACCTTCATATCACACAACTTTGCCAATTCATGTGCGCTAGGTTCCCGTTGATTCGTCTGTAAAAACTTAGTCAATTCCCTATTTACCTTTTGGTAAGCATCTACTTTATTTAATGGCAAACGCACCATTCGAGATTGCTCTACTAAAGCTTGCATAATAGATTGTCGAATCCACCATACCGCATAAGAAATAAATTTAAATCCCTTTGTTTCATCAAAACGCTTTGCAGCTTTAATTAAACCAACATTACCCTCGTTAATTAAATCGCTTAATTGCAAACCATGATTTTGATACTGTTTAGCTACAGATACCACAAATCGCAAGTTTGCTCTTGTAAGCTGCATAAGTGCCTCCTCATCTCCAGTTTTAATACGTTGTGCCAACTCAACCTCTTGTTCGGGAGTTAGCAAATCCAGTTTGCTTATTTCTTGAAGATATTTCTCCAAAGCAAGACTGTCTCTATTTGTTATTTGGGTGTTTATTTTTAGTTGCCTCATCTTTTTACGCTTTTATTATACTTATTCAAACGTACAAAAGCTTAAATTAGTTTCGCACCTTAGTATATTTTTCGCAAAAATGCAAATTTTTTTTTAACAAGCCCTTAAAATTCCTTTTTCCTCAAAAAAAAATCTCTTTGTTTTATAAAACTAAAACATAATTACATAACACCTTCAATTAAGCCCCTTTTTAGCAACAAATAGTAATAACTATTAAAACATTGCATCTTGCTACCCTTAAAAGTAATAAAAATAGTTTGTTTTTTTAATTCCTCCTTCCTTTTTTTATCTTTACCTACAAAGCTTTTAGCCGAGCAACTCATTATATTAACACACACACACTATTTAACACACACTATTTACCACACTTACTATGAAAAAATTACTTACCGTATGTTTTTTCACATTGCTCCCTTTTATTCTAAAAGCACAATGTGAAATAGAAGCTATTGCTTACATTGATACACTCGTTTGCGGAGAATGTATCACCCTTTCAGCATTTGGACAAGGGCAAGGGCAATCTGTATTTTTAGAAACCTTTGATACTGGTCAACCCACCGACTGGGGTTTCACACAGCAAGCGACCTTTACCAACCCCTGTAGCCCAAATGGAGTAGATAACACCACACACTTATGGATGGGCGACCAATCAGGTGTTCCTCGTGCGCTAGAAACCATTGGTTACGACTTTACGCCCGCTACTGCAGGTGCAACCATTTGTTTCGATATGCTGTTTTCCGAACAAGGAGCTACTTCTCCTTGTGAAGGACCCGACGAACCTGATGAAGGCGTTTACCTTCAATACTCTGTTAACGGAGGAGCTAGTTGGGAAACTATTCATTACTTTGACCCAAATGGCGGCTACGACCCTATTCTAATTAATTGGAACAACTGGTGTTTTGACTTACCTGCCGCTGCATTAACCGCCGACACCCAAATTCGATGGTTCCAAGACAATGACTCTGGCGCACAATACGATCACTGGGGAATTGATAATGTAAATATCTATTACAATGACCCAACCTTCGAAATTATTTGGCCCCATGATGGTTACTCCTATGGACAAGGAAGCGCAGGTGGCGAAAATCCTACTCCAGTTTGCCCAGATGTCACGACTACTTACACCGTAGAAATGTCTAATGGCATTTCTACTTGTACTGCCGAAGTAACCATCCCCGTTCGTAATCCCGAAATAAGAGCAGATGTAACCGCCGACCCACTTATGGTATGTCCAGGAGAGTGTGTTACCCTAATGGGAACAGCAGATGTAGTTTCTATACCAGAACAAAATACAACTTATTTCAATGGAGAAGTGCAGTCAATTAGTAACTTTTTCAACGCAGAAACCAGCATTGCGATTAACGTACAAGGTCTAAATATGACAACATTAGAATCTGGCTCCATTCAACAGGTTTGTATTACAGAAGCCAATTATTTTGCATTTCTTTTAGAAGATATCGGAAACCTCAATCTATTTTTAGAGTGTCCAGATGGCACTAGAATTAATCTTGTTCCACCAGGTGTTACTTCAGGAGGAGGATTTCTAGGGCTAGGAGGAGGATATACCTCTACTTGCTTTGTTCCAAGTGGACCCGCTATTGCTAGTGGTTCATCTCCTTATACTGGTGATTGGGCTACCAATGACTCGTTCGATGACTTAGTAGGTTGTACGGCTAATGGCTTATGGAACTTAGTAATTGTATTTGACGCTCCCTCTGGCTTAGGAAGTGGCAATTTTGATGGATGGACCATCACCTTCCTTAACCCCGAGGTTAGCTATGAAAGCACCAACTTCTCATGGTCACCAACTACTAACATGACGGGTGAAAATACCCTTACCCCAGAAGTATGTCCAACCTCAACAACAACTTATACTTTAACTGTAAACGACGATGGCGGCTGTGTTACAGAAACAACAGACATTACCATCGCCATAGACCCCGCCTGCTGTCCGTTCACCATAAACCCTGACACAACCGATCCGAGCTGTGCAGGCGGTGATGGAGCTATCTCCCTCAATCTTATGAATGCTTCAAGTGACATGACCATTAGTTGGGATACTGGTGATACCGCCAATAGTTTAAGCGGATTAGATGGCGGTTCCTACAGCGTAACCGTAACCGATAATGATTTTGGCTGTACGCAGTCAACTACTATTGTATTACCAGGTGGCCCACCCATTTCGTTAAACATTATCCCCACTAGTGCCAGTTGTGATGGCGGAGATGGAGGTGCTACGGTACAAGTAACTGGCGGAGAAATGCCATTTACCTATCTATGGTCAAACGGAAATATTACAGATACAGTAGACAACTTGGATAATGGAATTACTTACACCGTAACAGTAACTGATGGTGCTAATTGTTCTGAAACAGCAGACGTAACTTTTAATGCCTCTACCGGCATTGTGCCTGAAATTACCGATTCTCAAATGCCCTGTTCTGGTATGGGCGGCTCCGCAACAGTTGGTGTGCCAACAGGAACTGGAAATTACGCTTATATGTGGCCTTCTGGGCAAACAGACGCTGCTCAATCAGGTCTTTTTGCCGATGTTGGTTATATAGTAACCGTTACAGATGACGCAGGATGTAGTGGTACAATTGAAGTTAATATTCCCACCCCACCACCTATTACCGCAAGTGCTACTACAGATATAGAACCTGATTGTGCCGACATGAGTGGGCAAGCAACGGCAAGCTCTACCAATGGAGTCATTCCTTTATCCTATGTATGGGATGTAGCAGCAGGAGGACAAATAACACCTACAGCAACCAATCTAGGAACAGGAACTTATATCGTAACCATCACAGATGCTAATACTTGTACGGCAACAGCCTCTGCCACCTTAACTGCCCCGCCAACAATCACAGCAACTGCTACTACTGATACAGAACCTGATTGTGCCGACATGGGTGGGCAAGCTACTGCAA
>JAHDBT010000313.1 GCA_020630215.1 Bacteroidota bacterium | reverse complement strand
CTAAATAATATAGTCCAACAAACATACCTGCGGCAGAAACAACAAAGGAAATCCAAGCCATTACGGTAAAAGATTGTGTGTTTTTATTTTCATAAATATAATTACTCATGATGAAAAATTTTTGATGTGAATTAATTAAAAGAGGTGGCATATTTGAGGAGTAAGCCTAGTAGTTACAAGCAATTTAACATAGGGTAAGGAGGAATAGTTCCTTTTGAGTTATTATCCATTGTATTAATACTTAAAATGTGGTATATTCAGCGGTTAGTAAATTAAACCCTTAAATAACAATTTATGCGAGAAATAAAACCGCCACACAGTATAGTTAAAAACCACCGCCGTAAATACGCCCTGTTTTTGGCAGGGTCGATAGAGATGGGAAAAGCCGAAAACTGGCAGGAAAAGGTGAGCAACTATTTTAAAAATCGAGCCGATTACACCATCCTAAATCCTAGGAGGGATGATTGGGACAGCAGTTGGGAACAGACCTTTGAAAATCCTTCATTTTACCAGCAAGTAAACTGGGAACTAACAGGTTTAGAAAGAGCCGATTATATTATTATGTATTTTTGTCCCAACACCAAAGCCCCTATATCTTTATTAGAATTAGGTTTATTTGCACAAAGTAAAAAACTATTGGTTTGTTGCCCTAAAGCGTATTGGCGCAGCGGCAATGTGGCGGTTGTGTGCGAACGGTATGACGTTCCTTTGTACGAGGAGTTAGATGTTTTATTGCAAGCGTGTTTTGGGGAGGAAAGCTAGTTTTTTTACTAGCAGATTCTTTAAATGTTTGTGAAAGTATCGGTACTTACATGCTATCCTTCAGTAAATAAACGCCTTCCTGCAAAGGTTCTCCAATTTTATCCAATCCATTTTGTAGGGCATCCCATTTTTCTACAGGAATTTGACCCATTGCTTGTTTAATTACCGCATCATCGGAAGTCGTTGTGTTAAGGAGGGTAGGGGTAAAATCGCTCCAATAATGTTGTTGGGCATAGCCTACATAGTTACAAATAGCTCCTAGCCATTGGCCATGTTGCAATTTATTGCTAGGGTTGGGGGCACGTACAATTTTTATCATGGGGCGAGAAGCTTGGGTATTGTCTCGATTCATATCGGCATAAATGGCTACTAAAAAAGGTTGGGTATTAACCACTATTGCTGGATTTAATTCGCCCATTTGTAAATAAGCCACTTCCTTTTGTAGGCGGTCGAATATAGCGAATACAGCGAAGCCCGCACCAAAAAAGAAAAAGGGGAGGCGCAAACCCATCGCTACACAAGCAACCAAACCTAGTACCATCCAAGCAAATTTATCAAAACTGTGGTAGATAAATAAGCTGGGTTCTACTTTGTAATCTTCGAGTTTGGTTACGTAGTGTCGTCTGGTGTTGTCGTTCATTGTTTTATTGTTGTTAACAGCGGAATTTATTGGGCATTAGTTGGAAAAATACACATTTTTATCCATTTTGCAAAATAGGGAATGCCTGTTGTATTTTGGAAGAAAGTAAAAACAGGGCAATGATAAACCATAAAAATCAAAAAGGCAAACGAATGAAAGCACAAAAAGGATTAATTGGTATTTTATTTTTACTACTAATAAATACGACCGCACTAATAGCGCAATCAGATACGCCACCGACAGGCTTGGTAAATGAAGATTTACGAATTTGGCTAAAAACAAATTGGTACAACGATTACCAAGATATACCTAGTGGCAGCAGCGGCTACACACAAGCACGTTTAGCCATGTACAATAACATTGAAAAAGAACAAGATACCATGTATTGTTTGTACAGCGGCTATGGTAGGTATGTGCCTAGCAATGGCTTTAGTTCGGCTGGAGAAGCTATGCCTTTTGATTGTGAACATATTGTGCCGCAATCGTTTTTTGGTTCGGAGTATCCTATGAAAAACGACATACATCACCTAGCACCCACCTACAGCAATTGGAACAGCACCAGAGGCAATAATCCTTTTAACGAGATCCCCGACGGATTAACCGAAAAGTGGATACGCTTAAATGAAAGTGTTAGCTGTGAAGGTAATGCTCCTTGTATTCCTATAAGTGTAATTGACGAATACAGCGAATTGATTACCAGCGGCAGCAATTTTTGGGAACCCCGCGAAGATGCCAAAGGAGATGTTGCCCGTGCAGTATTTTATTTTTATACCATGTACCCCGATTATAATATTGAGGAGGTTGGAAATATAGATGTGTTATATCAATGGCATTTAGCCGATGCTGTAAACGAAGGAGATATAGAACGAAATGATATGGTAGCCGATTTTCAGGGCAATCGAAATCCATATATTGCACATCCAGAATGGGTTTATTTGGCTTGGATGGCAGATATTGATGTGAGTGTTACACCAACAAACCCAGATTTAAAAGATAATTTTTGGGACGTGAAAATTGCGAATAACCCTATTCGTAATCAGCAATTAAATGCGTTTATTTACCAACCGTATCCTACAGAAACACCTGTTGCGTATACCATTTATAATGCGACTGGAAAGGTAGTACAACAACAAAAAATAGTGCTATCTCAACAGGAAAATCCCATTCAAATAGCACTAAATAATATTAATGATGGTATTTATTGGTTGGCTATTTCCAATAAGGAAAATAAAATTACAAGCCAATCCTTTTTAGTAATTAGGTAAGCATAGCCGTAAATACATCGCTATAAAAAAAATTACATTTTAATTAATATTTCTTTTAATTGCGTTTGAGTAATTTTACATTCCTCAATAAAATGCTTAATTAAATTAGGTGTTTTTTCGGCTTTACTATTCATAATTAAATTTTCGATAGTGCTGCCACTGTCTGCCATAGTTGTGTTGCCAATATTACGGGCCGAAGAGCGTATTTTATGAATTAAATCAGCAATAGATTTGAAATCTTTTTTAGCTAAATATTGTGGCAGTAGTTCTATTATTTCGCCAGCTTGCCCAATAAAAATTTGCACCATTTCTTTTACAAAACTATCGTTGTTATTAGAAATGCGTTTTAAATAAGAGAGGTCGTAGCGCAGTAAGTTTTGCGAAAGAGATTGATTAGTCATAGTTGTTTTTAAACTTGGTTTAGTAATACATTTTTTTAATACGGTAAATAGTTTGTTTGGGTTAAAAGGTTTCTGAATAAAGTCGCTTATGTTGTCTTTAATAGCTTCGTGTTTATCGCTAAAAGAGGAAGCCGTCATTACAATAATAGGAATTCCTAAGTTAAGCGTATTTCGGATATACTTTATTGTGTCTACGCCATTCATTTCTGGCATTTGTATATCAGTAAGTAGTACATCGTAGTTGTTTTTCGATAATTGCTGAATAATTTGTTTGCCATTATCTACTACATCTACGCTTGCTTTCCAGTTTTCGAGCATTGTTTTCATAATGCGCTGATTCATGAGGTTGTCTTCTCCTACCAAAATGCGTACATCCATTAAATTACCCGTAATTTGATGGGTATCTTCCTGATTTTCTTGGGCTAAGTCGAAATCTAAAACAATACTAAAAGTAGAACCCATTCCTTTTTTACTAGTAACTGCCACTTCTCCATTTTGTAATTTTACTAGCTGTTCTACAATGTATAGGCCTAAACCCGTGCCACCATATTTTACCATTACGTTTTCGTCTGCTTGTTTGTATTTTTCAAAAATACGTGTTAGCTGATGTGTTTCGATACCAATACCAGAATCAATAACTTGAATATTTATTTTTACATTTTGATTGGTCTTTTCTAGGATTTGTGTGCTTAAAATTACTTGCCCTTCGTGGGTAAATTTTACGGCATTGCTTAATAAATTAATTAAAATTTGACTTAACCGAGTGCTGTCGCCAATAACATTTACTGGAATTTTATCTTGGTGTTTAATAATTAAAGGAATACCTTTTGCCTCGGCTGTAAAACGAATGGTTTGCACACTATTTTTAATAACTAAAGGAAGGTTAAATTCGCTGCGAGCAAATTCTATTTTACCTCTTTCTATTTTAGAAAGGTCTAGTACATCATTTACTAAAGCCAATAAATTATCGGCAGAGGTTTTAATAGAATTAATAAATTCGAGGTAATTTTCGCTATTAGGATTTTCTATTAAAATATTGCTTAAACCAACAATAGCATTAATAGGCGTACGTATTTCGTGACTCATAACAGCCAAGAAATGTTCTTCTGCTTTTTTAGCGGTTTCGGCTTCTTTTTTTGCTCGAATTAATGCGGCTTCGTTTTTCTTTTTTCGGGAAATATCGCGGGAAACAGAAACGTAGTGAGAGCAAATATTGTTTTCGTTAAAAATAGGAACAATATTAATGTCTAGCCAAATTGGTTCTTTTAATTTGTTGTAATAAATTAATTCGCTGCGAACGGGTTTTGTTTGCTCTAATTGTTTATTGATGTGAGCAATTTCTTGTTTATCGGTTTGTTCTCCTACAAACAAACTAAAATCATTGTGGTAGGTTTCGTCGGGCGAAAAGCCTGTTAATTGGGTAAAGGCTCTATTCTGAAAAATAATGCGGGAGTCGGAAGGATCAGTAGTATTGGCTTTGGTAATTACAATGGCATCGTTGGCATTTAACACCGATGATTCGAGTAGTTGAATGCGTGCTTTTGCTTGGTAGTTATTGTAGGCATTAAATATGGTGATGGGTAAAACTTTAAGATAATTTCGCTCTGTGTCTTTAATAATATAATCGTAAGCACCTTGCCGCATTGCTTTTACTGCAACCTCCTCATCTCCTGCGCCTGTAACAAAAATGATCGGGGCAGGGTAGTCCAAATCAAATATTTCAAAAGCATTACCATCTTTCAGTAAATAGTCGGTAATAACTACATCAAATACCTGGCTTTGGCTAATTAGGGCTTGTGCCTGTTTAACAGATGCTGCTAAGAACAGTTCAAATGTTAATTTTTCGTTTCGTATTTTACGTTGCATTGCCATTTGATCCAAAGGATCATCCTCCACATACAAAATACGAAGTTGTTGATTTGTGAGCATTTTTGATCGATAGGCAACACTAAGGAATGGTACAAAAATAAATTTACATTTTCCACTTCGATATTTCCCAATATCCTGCGTTACAAATACTCGTAATAGCGTTGCTATTTATCCGCAAGCGGTTCGCTACACTTAAATGCATCAATATGCATTTATTTTGCTACGCAAAAATCGTTCACTCATGTTTTGCGCCTTGTCTATTAGAAAATCTCTTTGCGGAAATTTGTAACTTTATTTTTTCACCATCCCTAAAATAACGAATTATTTAAAGGTTGCTTTGGTTAAGAATTATTGTATATGTGCAAGGGATTTGTAATTTTAGAATTAGTTATTAATAACGTTGTGCTTGAGTTGCTTAGTAGTGGGCTAAAAAAAACAATACTTTTTAGCCTAGCATTAAAGTGCTTTTATTGAATTAGCGTTACTACTCAGTACTTGCCTTCTTTTTTTGAATATCGAATGATGAAGTGAAAAGATTAACTCAAATTAAATGTTACAATAATCATTAGCAGAATTTTCCTACGGAAAATTTTACCGACAGCAGGAAAACTTCATTATTCAGTGTTCGATATTCATTATTCGATATTCAAAAAAGATTTTAAAGGTATGTTGAAGAGCAACTAATTAACAGGCAATTCGCTAATGGTCCAATACATGTTAATGGTTCTAATTACCTCAACAAAGCTTTTGTAATCAACGGGTTTTACCATATATCCTGCTACGCTTAAATCAAAACTACGTAGGCGGTCTTCGTCGTGCCTAGAAGTTGTTAAAATAATAACGGGAATATTTCTAAATCGAGCATCTTTTTTAATAATTTCTAGAAACTCTAATCCGCCCATTTTGGGCATATTTAAATCCAATAAAATAATGCAGGGTCGTACACTATCTTCTTCGTTTAAATAGGCAAGTCCTTCCTCGCCATTTTCTCTAATAAAGAGCGGGTTAGACACCTTAATTTCTTTAATGGCCCGTTTAATGGTCATTGAATCAATTTCATCATCCTCTATTAATAAAATAGGGCTAGTTGTTTTCATATCATATAAATTTACCGACATGGGATTGTTTATTTATGGCTGAATAATCTTTTATATAAAAGAATTTGACCGATTAACAAATGAATTTTAAAAAGCAAAGGGTAATGGTAATCTAATTAAAATTGCATAATGTAACACGAGGTAATTACCGAAATAATTAACGTTGGTTACTCAATTACTACTGCGGATTATTTTCGAGCAAAAGGGCGGTAGACAAACTAAAGCGAACTTTAGTGCCTTCGTTTGGTATTGATATTAATTCAATTTCTCCTTTGTACATTTCTATAATCCGTCGGGCAAGGGTTAATCCTAAGCCAAGGTTTTCCTTTTTGTCGTGAAGGCTTCTAAATATTTTAAATACTTCGTCAATGTGCCGTTGTTCAATGCCAATGCCATTGTCTTGTATTTCAAACTTTAGGAATTCGCCTTCTTGTTTATAAATAAGTTTAATTAATTTTTGTTCTTTATCGTTAAAGGTTGCCGCATTTTTTATTAAGAAGTAAAAGAGTTCGTAAGTACGCAATTCGTCGGCAAACAGTTTAGGCAAATCTGTTGGAATAATTAGGTGATAATTTTCGTCTAATTTTAATTCCTTAAAAACTTTTTGAATAATGATGTTTAAATCAAAGGTAGAAGAAGGATTTACAAAACGTCCGATACGAGAATAACTAAGCACCCCATCAATTAAATTATGAATTCTTAAAGAACGGTTTTTAAGTAATTCAAATTGTTTTTTTCCTTCTTCGTCAACAAGTTCTGCATAATCTTCGGCAATCCATTCGGAGAGGGTCATAATGGCTCGAATAGGTGCTTTTAAATCGTGCGAAATAATGTAGGCAAAATCGTCGAGTTCTTGTCGGTATTTTTTTAAATCTTCATTTAATTGTTGACTTAAATTTTGGGCATCGTAGGTGTCAGTTACATCGTTTAGGGTAATTAGCTTTAATGCTTGTTCTTCTGTTTTTCCATTGGGTTGGGTTAGGGCGGTTGTTTTAATTTTTACCCTAATAGGCTTACCCGTATTAGATATTAGTTTGGTTACATAACTGCTTGTTACATTTACAGCAGTACTAACAGCAGTACTATCTACCGAGTGTAATAAAGGAGCATTTGTTCCTGTATTACCTTCTGCTTGTAACAGTTTATCAATAGGTTGATGTAGTGCGGCATTTTCGCTAATATTAAGCATGTTTTTAGCCGCCGTATTTATAAACTGCACTAAGTCGTTTTTATCCGTTAAAATAATCCCTTCCGAAAGTTGATTCATGATATGTGTATCAACAATAGTAGTTGTTGTGTTTGATGACATTACAAATATGATTGAGTATTAATCAAAATAAAATAGGGCTGTACTAGCTGCTTTAGGTTTTGTGCTTGTATTACTTTAATATACTGTAAAGCAATAACTAAATAATAACACTTGGTAGGAGTTTATGTTTAAAGGTAGTGGTTTTAACTAATGCCAATTTTTTAGCAAGTTAGCTTTACACCAACGTTTTAAATGCACAAAAACGAAAAGAGTTTTAGTAATGTATGTAGTTTAGGGATTTCTCAAAATGTTTGCAAGAAGGGATTTGTAAAATGAGTATTTACGATATATTATTTTATTTCACTTAGTAACACATAAATAATAACTCCGCCATTTCTACTTGATTTTTTGCACTTATCCTGTGTTGCAAATACTCGCCGTAGCGCTGCTATGCCTGCGTTTTGCGCTTTGTCTAAGCACAAAATCTCTGCGTACAAATTGTCGGGCTTATTATTTATGTGTTACTTAGTGGTCTGTCAAGTCAATTATGTTAGTTGTTTTGGCGATTTTTGCTCCCTAGCGGCGTTGCAAATACTCGCCGTAGCTTAGGCTAGGCCTGCGTTTTGCGCCTTGCTAAGAAACAAAACTCACTCAAAAGCAACTTAACACTATTAACTTGACAAACCACTTAGGTAGAAAACTCACTCAAAGTCCAATAAACTTCAATGGCTCTGAAAAGTTCTACAAACTTGGTATAATCAACAGGTTTTAACATATAGCCTGCTGCACTAAGATTAAAACTGTCGTACCTGTCTTGTTCTTCTTTAGAAGTTGTTAATATAATAACAGGTATACGTTTAAAATCTGAATGACTTTTTATTTGTTTTAAAAATTCAATGCCATTCATTCTAGGCATATTAATATCTAGTAAAATAATGGAAGGTAATTCTGATTGATGTTTTTCTAAGTACTTAAGTCCTTCCTCGCCATTGCCTGCAATATGCAAGGGGTTGGTGATGTTTAAATCTTTGACGGCCCTTTTTACGGTCATTACATCAATCTCATCGTCTTCTACTAACAAAACGGGACGATTACTATCGATCATAAGGTTAAATTTGAGTGGTTTAAATAAGGGTAAACCCTATTGCAATTTAATATAGTTTGTTATAGCAGCTTTTACTTATACTAGTGACTCAAAACCTAAGTTCTTGATGACCCAAGCCTTGTCTTTTTT
>JAHDBT010000006.1:36988-44159 GCA_020630215.1 Bacteroidota bacterium | reverse complement strand
TGTACAGTTTTGATGATGGACTAAATGGTTCTACAAGTATTGATTTTGGTAATGCTGCCCAAACCATTAATCCAGATGATGTAGCTTCGGTAAACATCTTAAAAGGCCCAGCCGCTTCTGCCTTGTATGGCGCAAGGGCTGCTGATGGGGTGATTATTATTGAAACTAAAACAGGCAGCAATGCCAAAGGATGGGGACTTAGTTTAAATAGCAGCACCTTGTTTTCTTCTATCTTAAAAATGCCCGACTATCAAAACAAATATGGCTTTGGGGGTGGAGGTAAATACTCTTATTTAGATGGCTCTAATTATATTGGAGATAAAGAATATTACGAAGCCTATGGCGAAAATTGGGGACCTCAATTAAATGGGCAAAATATTGTGCAGTTTAACTCGGAAGGGCAACCTGTTCCTTTTACAACTGCCTCCAATAATGTGAAAAACTTTTTTCAAACAGGCATTACCTCTATTAATAACATTGCCTTAAACAATGCCAACCAAAACAGCGATTTCCGTTTGTCTTATACCAACTTAAATAAAAAAGGCATTGTTCCTAATACCAATTTAAAAAGAAACACCATTCAAACAAGCATTGGCAAAAAACTATTTGCAGATAAACTAGCCCTAAGAGCCAATGCCATTTATATTAATGCCGCTTCTAAAAACATTCCTAATACAGGATACGATGAATCGTCTTCTATTCAGTATGGCTGGTTGTGGTTTCCTAGGCAAGTAGCCATAGAAAATTTAGAAAATTATTGGCAGCCTGGGCAAGAAGGGGTACAGCAACAATATGTAGAAAATCTTTGGGTAAACAACCCTTGGTTTATTGCTAACGAAAACACCAATGCATTTCAAAATAACCGCCTCATCAGTAATATACAATTTAAGTATGCCTTGCCTTTCCGTTCTTTTTTGCAAGTTAGATACAGCAGCGATGTGTTTAGAGAAGAACGACAATACAGAAGAGCCCCTTCTACCAAAGCCGTTTTACTAGGCAGTTACAAGGAGGAAAGCATTGATTTTTCGGAAACCAATACCGAAATATTATTTTCTCACAGCAGCAACCGTGACAATGAGGCAGCCTTGCAATATGACCTTAAAATAGGTGGAAATATTATGCGGCAAAACACCAATTACTTTGTAGCCAATAATCCACAATTAAAGTTTTTTGGCACCGAGGATAATATCTACACCCTAAGCAATGCTAGGTCGGGCATTTTAGTAGGATTTCAAAAAGACAGACTAGGAATTAATAGTGTGTTTGGCTTGGCATCTATCTACTATAAAAACTTTTTATTTTCTGATATTACTTTTAGAAACGACTGGTCGAGTACTTTGGTAAATCCTATTCTTGGCTCCAAAAACTCTAATTTTTCCTTTGCGTATCCTTCCGTTTCTTTAAGTCTGGTTTTATCAGAACTCATCAACTTTCAGCGCTATACGCCCATCTCTTTACTAAAGCTAAAAACCAACTATGCCGAAGTAGGAAATGGCGCGCCGCCACATGTTTTTGGTACAACTTTTACCCCACAAGCCGCCTTTGGCAATTACTCGGTTTTTACCAGTAATAAAACTGTTGCCGACCCCAATTTAACCAACGAAAAAACAAGGGCTTACGAAATTGGTGGGGAGTTAAGACTTTGGAAAAATAGGGTCTATTTAGATGCCACCTATTATAACATGTTGAGCTATAACCAAATTATTGAATTGCCCGTAGCCAGTTCGAGTGGATACAATTTTAAACTAACCAATGGCGGTGCTATTAGAAACAAAGGACTGGAAGTTTTGCTAGGAGGAAGAGCAATTACAAATACTCGTTTTGCATGGGATGTAAGCCTTAACCTAGGCCACAACCGAGCCATTGTAGAAAGCCTGCCCGATATTATTGCCAGCGGACGCTACTCCATTATTGCCGATCTTTTTCCTGGCGACGAAGGAGGAGCCGACTTAGAGTTTGTAGCCGAAGAAGGCGAACTTTTTGGGCAGTTATATGGATTAGGATTTGTTAGACATCCCGAAACCAACGAAATTATTCATAAGGATGGATTGCCTTTAGTAAGCGAAGCCAAAGTATCTGCTGGTTCTTATCAGCCAGATTTACGCTTAGGATTGCTAAACACTTTTCAGATAAACAACTTTTACATTTCTGCTTTAATTGATGGACAAATTGGCGGTAAAATTTACTCCCGTTCTCATGCATTGTATGCTACGGGCGGCACCATTACCAACAACAACGATCCCAATTTATCTATTAGCACCCTCGACGGTCGTCAGTCGTACAGCGTAAGCTACAACAGCAGCGGCGAACCTGTTTATACGCTAGAGGAAGCAGGCGCAGGTGTAGTAGGTCCGGGTTTAAATTGGGTAGATACCAATGAGGATGGCGAGATTAATTTTGATACCGAATTATCGCCTAATGATGTAGCAGTACAGCCTGGCGGAATTGGTTATGCTGGTTACTTTTATAACTATTACGGCAATGGATTTAATAGAGATAATATTGAAGCCGCTACTTACGATGCCACCTATTTTAAATTGCGAGAGTTAAGTATTGCGTATAAAATTCCCGAACAATTGCTAGAACGCTTTAGTATTGCTAATGCCCAAGTTGCATTAATTGGAAGAAACTTACTCCTGTTTTCAAAAGTCCCTACCATCGATCCCGAAACCTATTCTATAAGAAACGGACTGTTTGTTCCTGGATTTGAAAGTACACAACTGTTTTCTACTCGTAGTTATGGGCTCTCTTTAAATATTTCTTTTTAGAGTAAGAAAGCATTAATGGCTTCTTAAAGTAAAAACACTTAACAATAGCCTTAACTAACTGAATACTAACAACTAATGAGCCATGCCCAAAACTTTAAATCAATAAAACATGAATCACCAAAAATACCTTCTCTTCCTATTTTGCCTCCTAGTATTTACTGGTTGTATAAAGTTTGAAGACCTTAACCAAAACCCCAACGAACCCACACAGGTTTCGGCAGATGTGTTATTGCCGGGGGCAATTAGGAGTGCCGTAAACACCAGTGTTGATGCCTCCTTTTTAGTAGGCAACAATGCAGCACAACTCACCGCCAAAACCCTACGCTTAGAGGTAGATGCCTATAACTGGAATGCCTTTCCTACTTATTGGGAAGCTTGGTACGAAAACTTAACCGACATTAAATACCTAGAAAGCATTGCCGCAGAATCGAACAATGATGCCCTAGAGGCTACCGCCATCATTCTTCGCTGTTGGATTTTTGCCAACCTAACCAATGCCTACGGCAACATCCCCTACTCGCAAGCCATTTTAGGAGCAAGCGATAATTTTACGCCTACCTACGATGAACAAGAATTTATTTACGAAGATATGCTGGCCGAACTAAAACGTGCCGACCAACTTTTAGCAACTGGCACAGGAACTATTGAAGGTGATATTTTGCTGGATGGGGATGCTCTAAAATGGCAAAAATTTGGTAATTCGTTGCGTTTAAGATTACTTATGACCGCTCAAAGTAAAATGGATAATGCGGATAGCCAATTTGCAACTATTGTAAATACTGCCAACATTATAAGCAGCAACGAAGACAATGTAAGCCTACAATACATTAGTAATTTCCCCAACGAGTTTCCGCTACTGAACTTAAAATCGGGCGATTTTGATGCGGTTGCTATTAGCCAAACATCCTTAGCACTACTCAGTAGCACTAATGACCCTCGCCTACTACGATATGCTAGACCTAACAACGAAGATTATACCGATGACCCAACATTTATTGGTGCTATTAACGGACAGGGTAGCGATTGTAATAAGGAAGGTGCATCTCGTTTAGGGGCGCAATATTTTAATTACCCAGGGCTTACCAATGCTGCCTCCCTAGGACTGCCAATGGCCGAAGGAATGATTATAAGCTATGCCGAAGTAGAGTTTTTATTAGCAGAAGCTGCCGCCAAAGGTTGGATTGCTAATAACCCCGAAACCCACTATAAAAACGCAATAGCTGCATCTATGAATTATCACCAAGTAGATTTTGTTCCCTGGGGATGGAATAATTTTGAAGATTTTTATGCCAACGCAGGCATTACTTACAACAATATAATGGATATTTGGCAGCAAAAATGGCTCGCACTGTTTTTTAATGGACTAGAACCTTATTTTGAGTTGAGAAGATGGTACCACGAAAATGGTAATACTTTTGAGGGAATACCATTTATTGACGCTACTTGCAATAATATTAATGGCGACAGACTGCCTCTTAAATTTCTTTACCCCACACAAGAACAAAGCCTTAATGCTGCCAATTACCAAAAAGCCATTGATGCACAAGGAGGCACCAACGACCAAAACGCTAAAATGTGGTTGGTGGATTAGTAACGAGTAACAGTTTGCAAGCAGGTACTTTGGTAAATAACTGAACTCTTATGCTTGCTCGATTGTTTGTTTTCTACTAATCTTCTGCAAAGAAAAATCCAAAAAAAACATCATGAGACGTTGCGGTGCAATGTCTCTACAAACATTCCGCAATTTAGAGAAATGCCGAAACAAAATTCTATCCTAGCTTTATTGACTGTATTGTTGGTAATTGCTGTATACTTTGTTACCCAAATACAGGTTTACCACGATTTAGAAGCCTTTTTCCCCTCCGAAGATCCAGAACTTGATTTTTACGAGGAACATATTACTCGTTTTAAAGCCGATGACAATTTTATTTTTATTGCCATCGAAAATAAACCCAGCATTTTCGATTCCGTTTTTCTACAAAAAGTAATTGCTTTTACCGAAGCTTGCGATACCATTGCCCAAACACAAAGCACCAGCTCACTCACCAATATTAAGGATGTACTTTATACCAGTATTGGCCCTAGCAGCATTCCTGTATTGCATCCCAATAATCCCGAAAAATATGCTACCGATAGTACTCGCATTTTTAACGACGAACGGCTTGTAGGACGTTATATTTCTAAAAATGCCGATGCCCTATCTATTGTTATTTTTCATAAAGATGGCATTGTAGAAAGCGAGGCTCGACGTATTACCAACTCCGTAGACGAAGTGCTGCAAGCATTTAATTTTCAGCAAACCTACCTAGCAGGACGAGCGCATACCGTGCGTTTTGTAGTAGATACTATTACCAGCGAATTTTTGTTTTACATTGCCATCTCCATTATTTTAACCTTATTAGTAATGGGAATTTTGTTGCGTCGTTTTTGGGGTGTTGTCGTATCCTTAGCTGCCGTAATTATTGCGCTCATTTTGTTTATGGGATTGCTAGGGGCAACAGGTAAATCTTTGGATATTATGAGTCCGCTGTTTCCTACTTTAATGATTGTGGTCGGCATGTCGGATGTCATTCATATTATGTCGAAATATTTGGACGAAATTAATAAAGGGCTTCCCAAAAAAGCAGCCTTAGAAATTGCTATCAAGGAAATTGGATTGGCTACTTTTTTAACATCTTTTACTACTGCCATTGGTTTTGCTACCCTTTCGGCTACTAATATTGTAGCCATTAAAAGTTTTGGCATTTATGCCGCCATTGGTGTGCTGTTAACTTATGTAGCGGTTATTGCTTTTGCCTATGCCGTTTTGCTACGTTTTAAGCCTACACAACTTACCAATATGCAACAACATGGTGCCTTTTGGGATAGGCTGATGTTGCGGATGTATGATTTTAGTTTTAATCACCAACGAAAAATTGCACTAGGCGGCGTAGCAGTTTTAATCATTAGTTTAATAGGTATTGCTAAAATGCCCTCTAATGTATTTATGCTAGATGATGTGCCTACGAATGGGAAGTTACGCAGCGATTTTTTATTTTTCGAAAAGGAGTTTGAAGGTGTGCGTGTGTTTGAAGTAGCCGCTATTGTACCCGAAGGAAAAACAGCCATGGATTTAGATGTTTTGCAAGAGATGGAAAAATTTAACCAATACATCAACACCATTCCAGAGGTAGGCACGTTGTACTCGCCGCTTACCATTTACAAAAGCCTGCACAAGGCCAATAATGGCGGTTTACCTCAACAGTATCAATTACCCAACAGTTCTAAACTCCTAAAAAAGTACGACCGCCAATTAAAAAAAGCAGGTGCGTGGAATCAATTAGATTTGCTAATTAGTGAAGACAAAAAGTACAGCCGAATGACGGCCAACATGCAGGATTTAGGGTCGGAAAAAATAGCCTTAATTAACCAACAAATCATCCATTGGATACAGCAAAACATACAGCCCGAAATTGTACAATTAAAATTAACCGGTACTGCTTTGCTAGTCGATAAAAACCATCATTACCTACGCAGCAGTTTATTTACAGGATTGGCCATTGCTTTTTTGCTAGTCAGCATTATTATGTCTTTATTATTTAGAGATGTTAAAATGGTGTTAATTTCCTTAATTCCCAATGTTTTTCCTTTGCTAATATGTGGTGCCATTATGGGATTTTTGGGCATCAATTTAAAAGCTTCTACCTCCATTATTTTTACCGTTGCCTTCGGCATTGCCGTAGACGATACCATTCATTTTCTCAGCAAATTTAAACTGCAACTCCGCAAAGGAAACACAACCGAAGATGCTATACGCACTACTTTTTTAGAAACGGGAAAAGCCCTTTGCCTCACGACCTTTATTTTATCGGGCGCATTTTTAACCCTCATCACCTCCAACTTTGGCGCAACCTATTACATCGGCTTGCTAGTAAGCATCACCCTTTTCACCGCCCTCCTTGCCGACCTTACGCTGCTGCCCGTTTGTTTGCGGTGGATGCGGAAAGGGAAAGATTAGTAGCGGTCAGATCATTCGCTGGCGCTCATTGTCAGCGGTCAGATCGCTGCGCTGTCAGTTTTATAGGCTGACGACTTTTTTAGCCGTTAGAGCATTCGCTTGCGTTCATTGTCAATACTCAGATCGCTGCACTATCATTATGATGGTGGCTTTTTAAAATCAGCATATAAAAAATTTTAAATTCTACATCTTCGATCTTAAATTTTAAATAAAAAGCCCTAGTGTCAACAGGAAAAAAATCAAAAAGCATATATCAAGAATCAAATATCAACCCTCCCTTCGTCAGCATATAAACTCACAGCGAAGCGGTCTGACAGTAAGCGTCAGCGGTCAGATCGCTGCGTTGTCAGTTTTTATAGGCTGACGACTTTTTTAGCCGTTAGAGCATTCGCTTGCGTTCATTGTC
>JAHDBT010000006.1:0-36888 GCA_020630215.1 Bacteroidota bacterium | reverse complement strand
TTTTATAGGCTGACGACTTTTTTAGCCGTTAGAGCATTCGCTTGCGTTCATTGTCAATACTCAGATCGCTGCACTATCATTATGATGGTGGCTTTTTAAAATCAGCATATAAAAAATTTTAAATTCTACATCTTCGATCTTAAATTTTAAATAAAAAGCCCTAGTGTCAACAGGAAAAAAATCAAAAAGCATATATCAAGAATCAAATATCAACCCTCCCTTCGTCAGCATATAAACTCACAGCGAAGCGGTCTGACAGTGAGCGTCAGCGAACGATCTGACTACTGACAGCAAAGCGGTCTAAAACTGACAGCGAAGTGATTTAAAAAAATACGTATCTTTGCCAACTTTACCAGACACAGCTATACCTACAAAAACAGAACAATAAACACGATATGCGATTAGCAGCAATAGATATAGGCTCGAATGCCGTGCGCCTTTTAGTGGCAGAAGTAAAAATAAAACCAACGAGTAATGAGGGCGAGATTTACTTAAAAAAACTAAAACTTTTTAGAGTGCCCGTGCGCCTAGGAGTAGAGGTTTTTAAGGAAGGTATTATTTCGGAAGCATTGATGACCAAGTTGATTAAAACCATGAAAGCCTTTAAGCTCATCATGGATGTGTACGAGATAGAAACCTTTAAGGCTTGTGCAACTTCTGCTATGCGAGAGGCTAAAAATAGGGAGGAGGTAATGACTAAAGTACATTGGACAACCGACATTAAAATTAACTTAATTGATGGGCAGCAAGAAGCACAGCTTATCCTATCTAACCGTTTGGCAGATATGTTGGATCCTCGGTTTAATCATTTGTATGTAGATGTAGGAGGTGGTAGTACAGAAGTTTCTTTACTCAAAAAAAATAAACTGAGCATTGCTAAATCGTTTAAAATTGGTACGCTGCGTTTGTTTAATGAAAAAGTAAAACCCAAAGCCTGGGAGGAGTTTAGCAAGTGGCTACATAAAAATATTGAACCAACTAATCCACTAGCCATTATTGGTTCGGGAGGAAATATAAATCGGGTATTTAAACGCTCGGGCAACCGTTATGGGCAACCCTTAATGTATGAATACCTTAAACAAGAACGGGATTTACTAACGGCACTTAATATAGAAGACCGAGTAATGTTACAGGATTTAACTAGAGACAGGGCCGAAGTAATTGTGCCTGCCCTCAATATTTTTCTGTTTACAATGGAACACGCCAACATACGCCAAGTAATTGTACCCAAAATTGGTTTAGCCGATGGTATTATTCGACAATTGTTTCAGGAGAAAATGAAAAAGCAGAAGCAGAAGGTGTAGTTGTTGAATTGTTAGATGGTTAAATTGTTAGATGTTTGAATTGTTAAATTGCTAGGTGACTGAACTGTTAAACTGTTAAGTGGTTGAATTGTTAAATTGCTAGGTAACTGAATTGTTAAATTGTTTTTAGGCTTTGCTACTTGGAATTTTCAAAAAACAACAAGGAACAAAGTATAAACATCAATTACTAGACCTGCTCAATAAAATTTAATACCCCATCAAGACTGTGAAGAAGGGTAATGTTGCTGGTTGCATTTAACTTAATATCTTCTAGCTGCCTACCAGAAATAACCACCTTTTTTTCGCCAGCAACTTCCGATAAATTATTGATAAAGTGAGCAACATTATTTCCGCATTGTGTGCAGGTTAAAATGCTGTATATAAATTCGGGTTGTATGCATTTAATAACGGCGGCAACATCTGCAAAAGGCACATTAACGCCTAGGTAGGTAACTCTATGGTTTCTACTTTTTAGCAAATAGCATAAAAATAGCAAGCTCAATTCGTGCAGTTCTCCTTCTGGTAAAAACAATAAAAAGTGGCTACTGCGTTCTTCCACATTAATTTCATTCCCATCAATAGCCACAATTAACTTTTGGCGAATAAGATTGGTAATAAAACGCTCGTGTGCTGGGTTTATCTTATTGGTCATCCACATCAAGCCAATTTTTTGCAAAAAGGGATAGACAACTTTCAACATCGTATTTTCCATTCCATAGCGTAAAATACAATTGGCCATTTCTTTTTCAAACTTGCGTTCACAAATTTCAATCATCGAAGTAGTAAGTACATTGGCATGTACTTCGTATTTAAGCTCGCAATTGTCTAGTTGGGCAATCTCTCCTTCAATGTCATCAAAGGTCATTTTGGCTATTTTCCCTATACGCATACCATGCCTGTTCAATACCGAAATATTGAGTACTTTTTTTAAGTCTTCATCCGTATAGTATCGAATATTAGTATCCGTTCGCTTTGGGTTAAGAATGGTATAACGTTGTTCCCAAACTCTAAGCGTATGGGCTTTTACACCCGAAAGTTGTTCAATGTCCTTAATTGAATATTGTCCCATTATTAATAAATTCGCTTTATTTTATGGTGAATAAAATACGATTAAATATAGATCGGTAAAAGGGGAAGTAATGCATAAGGGGAAAGGACTAGGATAAGTAGTCGTTGTAAGTGTAACAATAAAAAGGCAAACTTGTTCTAATAAACTAATTTTTATCCTCTAAAGACTGCTAATATATTATACCTACAGTTGTACCAAACAAGCATCAGGAATGTATTTGGCAATAAGATAAGCGGGTAAATTAAGCCATTGCTGGGCATTGTCTAACACCAAACTATCTGAGGAAACCACAATGTCGGTACTAGTCATTAATACCTTATCGGGGTTGTTGTCTAAATAAATTTCCCAAGGCCATTGGTGTTCGTCGGCAATGGTTTGCATAAACTTACTTAAACGCCCACTATTAGAAATAGGCGCATCAAAATACCAAATTACCTTACTTGTTTTTAACTCCTGCAAGCTATTACCTATTAGCTTAATAGCAGGTACGGTTTCGCTCACCTTACGGTAGGTGCTGTGTACGCTTGCTAAATCTCGGTAAGCCCCATCTCGCCCTATAAATACCATGCCGCCCGATAAGGCACTTTCGGTATTAATCAACAAATTGTAACCATCTATTAATATTGTTTTGGTGGCAATGTTGGTAGCAGCAATAATTTTTTCTTGGCGTTTTTGCAAAGCCGCATCACTACAAGCTCCTGCCCTAATGGCCTGCCGTTGCCGTTTGGTTAATTGGTAACGGTTGCCCACCAATTCTACCGCCGACCTTTCGGAATAGCCCCTAGAAAAAAGCCACGACAAGTCTGTAACCCCTGCCCTTAAATTAGGCAGTGTTTTAACACTAAATAGCGTTTTATCTTGGGGATGTTGCCCACGATGTTTACGACTGTCTGGCATAGTTTATAAAATATTCGTTGCTTTAAAGATACCTTTTTTTTTGAAGACTGCCTACCGAATGATGAATTAAGCAGAACCATCCAAGTACCCGCTACCTAATACCCGCTACCATCTACCATTTTTTTTCCTCCTTATTTTTTTTCCTTCCTTTATAATGTTATTTTTGGGCAAACTGAAGTTTGTAAATGACAATATTAAACAATTTACCATGCCAATTTATCATAAACTAGGAAAAATTCCCAACAAAAGACATACTCAATTTAGGAAGCCCGATGGCAATCTATATAATGAACAGTTATTTGGTACAATTGGTTTCGATGGCATGTCGTCGTTGCTGTACCATATAAATAGGCCTACTATGGTGAAAGAAATTTTAGGTAGCACGGATGTATCGCCTAAAATTGCAGTAGAGAAGAGTGTAACAGCTCGCAAACTGATAGGTTATAATGTGGCTCCTAAAGACGATTTTTTGGAAGCCCGAGAGCCAATGTTGGTAAATAATGATATTCATATTGGACTCGCTGCACCTAGAAAATCGCTCACGGCTTACTTTTACAAAAATGCCGATGCCGACGAAATGCTGTTTATCCATAAAGGCACTGGCACTTTGCGAACTTTTGTGGGCAACATTAAATTTCAATATGGCGACTACCTCATTATTCCTAGAGGCATGATTTACCAAATTGAGTTCGACACCGAAGACAACCGCATTTTATATGCCGAATCTTTTCACCCTATTTACACCCCCAAACGATACCGCAATTGGTTTGGGCAGTTGCTAGAACACTCGCCCTTTTGCGAACGAGATTATATTTTACCCGATAACTTAGAAACTCATGAGGAACAAGGCGACTTTATTATTAAAGTAAAAAAACAAGGCGTTTTGCATGAACTACTATACGATGCACATCCTTTTGATGTGGTAGGTTGGGATGGTTATAATTACCCCTACGGTTTTTCTATCCACAATTTTGAACCCATTACCGGAAGGGTACATCAGCCACCTCCCGTACATCAAACTTTTGAAACATCGGCTTTTGTAATCTGTTCTTTTTGCCCTCGTTTATACGATTATCACCCACAGTCTATTCCAGCACCTTACAACCATTCCAATATCGATTCGGATGAAATGCTGTATTATGTAGATGGTGATTTTATGAGCAGAAACGATATTGGCCCAGGTTACATTACCCTACACCCTGGCGGCATTCCACACGGGCCACACCCAGGAGCGTATGAGCGCAGTATTGGCAAAACCAAAACGGAAGAATTGGCCGTTATGATTGACACTTTTAAGCCCTTACAGGTTACCGAAAATGCCTTGAAACTAGATGATGGCAAATACTACCAATCTTGGTTTAAACATTAAACTTTTGTAGAAAGTATTTTTGTAGAAAGTAGAAGGTAGTTGGATGCCGAGTTTTTAAACAACTACTTTTTTCCTTGCTGTCGTAGTATTCTTTTTTTTTAGAAAAACTAAAAAGACTAACCACTAAAAAAACATCCGTATATAAACTGACAGCGTAGCAATCTGACTGCTGACAATGAGCCAAGCGAATGATCTGACCGCTAAAAAAATCGCCCGCATATAAACTGACAGCGCAGCGATCTGACAATGAGCGAAGCGAATGGTCTGACTACTGACAGCAAAGCAATCTGACTACTAAAAATAAAATAATTCATCACCTCATTATAATAATTAAATGGACAAACTAACAACCTGGGTAAACGTACCAGCCGATTCTGATTTTAGTATTTACAATTTGCCTTTTGGCATTTTTTCTACTAGCGATCTTAGCCCTAGAGCTGGCATTGCTATTGGCAATAAAATTGTAGATTTGGCAGGACTTGCCCGAGTAAAAATATTACCAATCGATCCCGCAATACTAGAGCAAAACACCCTTAACGATTTTATTAGTCTAGGAAAAGCAACTACCTCGGCAGTAAGGGCAGTTGTGCAACGTTTATTATGCAACGACGATGCACTGCGTCAAAACTATCCGCAATTGCTAGTAGATATGGCTGATGCAACCATGCATTTGCCCGTACAGGTAGGCGACTATACCGATTTTTATTCGAGCATAGAACATGCGACCAATATAGGCACGATGTTTAGAGGCGTAGATAATGCGCTGATGCCAAATTGGAAGCATATTCCTGTTGGTTATCACGGCCGAGCGTCGTCTATTATTCCTAGTGGGGTGGATATTCACCGGCCTAAAGGGCAGGTAATGCCTAAAGATGCAACAGCTCCCGTTTTTCAAGCTAGTGGTAGAGTTGATTTTGAATTAGAAACCGCTTTTATTGTAGGAAAAGATACAACGCTAGGCGAAAACATTAGCACCAAAAATGCCGAAGATTATATTTTTGGAATGGTGTTGTTTAACGACTGGTCGGCTAGAGATATTCAAAAATGGGAGTATGTGCCACTAGGGCCTTTCCTAGGAAAAAGCTTTGCTTCTTCTATTTCGCCGTGGATTGTTACCCTAGAAGCATTGGAACATTTTAGAGTAGCAGGTCCCGTACAAGAACCTGCCGTTTTACCTTACCTCGAATACAGTGGCAACAAAAATTACGACATTGCTTTGGAAGTAAGTATTCAGCCTAAAGATGCGGAGGAAAAGGTGGTAAGCCGCTCCAACTTTAAGTACATGTATTGGAATATGGCGCAACAATTGGCCCACCATACCATTAATGGCTGCAACATGAAAATTGGTGATATGATGGGTTCAGGTACTATTTCGGGCAAAGACGAATCGTCGTATGGTTCGATGTTAGAATTATCGTGGGCAGGGACTAAACCCCTTACAATGGCAGATGGCAGCACCCGTGTTTTTCTTAAAGATTACGATACGGTAATTATGCGTGGCCATGCCGAAAAGGACGGCATTCGGGTTGGATTTGGAGAAGTACGCAGCCAAGTTTTACCAGCTTTGTAATTGATGCTTATAACACGATAAATACGAGTAGCTATAAGCTTTTAAAAATTGCTAGGATAGAGGACTTTTTTCCTCTATTCTGGCAATCATTTTATTAAACAAAAAACACACCACAATGCATTTAACTAACTGGTTATTAAACACTAATAAGGATTCGTAAGTACTGAATCTTCTTGTTATATGCATTGTCATTTCCCTTCCTTAACTTAATAAATATAGGAGGTGCCTTATCCTTTTAAACTTGCTTATTTCAGCTAATCCCCTGCCTTTCGTCCTTGTAAAGGATCTAAAAACTTATCGAAAATAAAATAGCTCTAAACAAGCATTTCCTAAAATACATTACTTCCTATTTTTGGATAAAAAAGTGCCAATAGTGTATTAAAGCGATTGCACTTAACAACACACTTAACTAACTGAATACTAATAACTAATGAGCTTACAAGACACCTTCTACCTAATAGTTATACTCATTGCCATCGTCATTATTTTAATTTACGGACAAGGCATTCTTATTCCTTTTATTTTAGGTTTGTTACTTTGGTTTATTGCTCGCAAAGTAAAATCGTCCTTAGATCGGGTTGGCTTTATTAAAAGCTATTTTCCTTCTTGGGCAAAAAGCATTTTGTCTTTTTTACTTATTGTAGGCGTTTTAGGAATCGCTTCTAATATATTATCCAACAATATTAACTACCTAGCTGCCTCTTACCAAACCTACGAAACCAACTTAACAAGCGTTTTACATCAATTAGATGGTTTGTTTAATATGGATGTGGTGGAATACATAAAAATTCATTCGGGGGATGTAGATTTTGGTGCTTTGTTGGGGTCTGTATTAAATTCCTTATCTTACATTTTGAGTAATGCTTTTATGATCATTCTGTACTCTATTTTTATTTTATCGGAAGAAGCTTTTTTTGGTAGTAAGCTGCATAAACTATTTGCCAGTCCAGCACAGTACGAGGCTTTTTCTGATGTAATGACCAAAATAGAAAACTCGGTGAGTAGTTATTTAGGGCTAAAAACATTGGTGAGTTTTATTACGGGAATTTTAAGTTTTTTGGTGCTGTGGTTTGTAGGAATTGATGCGCCTATATTTTGGGCCTTCCTTATTTTTTTACTCAACTTTATTCCTACTGTTGGCTCTTTAGTTGCCACTACATTTCCTACTATTTTTTGCTTATTACAGTTTGGCGAAATTCAACAAGCACTCATTGTATTAATCTTAGTTGGCGGCATACAATTAATTGTAGGCAATTTTTTAGAACCAATGCTTATGGGTCGTTCAATGAATATTAGTTCTTTGGTTACCATTCTTGCATTATCCTTTTGGGGTGCAATTTGGGGCGTTACGGGCATGATATTGAGTATTCCGATTATGGTTATTTTACTCATCATCTGTTCTCAATTTGAAGCAACTCGTCCCATTGCTATTTTGCTTTCCGAGAATGGGGATATAGACTAAAAGAAGTATTGCGTACTTAGTGGTCTGTCAAGTCAATTATGTTAGTTGTTTTGGCGATTTTTGCTCCCTAGCGGCGTTGCAAATACTCGCCGTAGCTTAGGCTAGGCCTGCGTTTTGCGCCTTGCTAAGAAACAAAACTCACTCAAAAGCAACTTAACACTATTAACTTGACAAACCACTTAGGAATGGTGCAAAAATAAATTTACATTTGCCACTTCGATATTTCCCAATATCCTGCGTTACAAATACTCGTAATAGCGTTGCTATTACTGCGTTTTGTGCCTTGTCTAGCACAAAAATATTTTCTCAAAATCGGACACTTATTTATTCTCCGTCCCTTAGACAACTGCACGATGCCATTTTACTACTAAGCCCCTCCCTAGAACAAGGGATAGGTAATATTGCCAACTTAAAAAAAAAATGCCATGTCCAATCCATTAAACACTACTTACGATGCCCTTGTTATTGGCGCAGGCCCTAACGGATTAAGTGCTGGTATTAGGCTAGTAAATGCAGGCTTAAAAGTGCTGCTTGTAGAAGCGACCAATGAGGTAGGCGGCGGCACTAAAACTGCCCAACTCACCCTAGCAGGTTATCACCACGATATTTGTTCGGCCGTTCATCCAATAGGTTACTTATCTCCATTTTTTAAAACCTTGAATTTAGAAAACTACGGATTAGAATGGTGTTTCCCCGAAGCATCGGTAGCGCATCCATTGGATGGAGAGGAGGCGGTGATGCTTTCTAAATCGCTTGCAGAAACGGCGGCTAATTTAGGAGTCGATGCGAAAGCTTACCAAGATTTAGTACGTCCCTTTATTCCTAAACTGGATGAATTATTAGGGGATATTTTAAAACCCATTGGCATTCCTAAACATCCTATTTTAATGGCCCGTTTTGGTAGCAAGGCTATTTTGCCTGCGACTACTTTTGCCAATTTATTTTTTAAAGAAAAACGAGCTAAAGCTTTGTTTGCAGGTTGTGCTGCCCACAGTATTTTACCGTTCAACAAAACCTTTACTGCTGCACTAGGATTGCTTTTTTTGGTAACAGGACATGCGGTAAATTGGCCCGTAATTAAAGGCGGTTCTAAGGAATTAAGCAATGCGCTGCTTAAAATTTTTCAAACAAAAGGAGGGGAACTTTTACTAGAAACGCAGGTGAAAACTTTAGCGCAATTACCCAAAGCTAAAGCCTATTTATTCAATACCGATCCACATCAATTGGCCAAAATTGCCAAGGAAGTTTTACCAAGCTCCTACCTAAAAAAGTTAAACAGTTTCCATTTTGGTCCTGGCGTTTTTAAAATTGATTATGCTCTTAGCGAACCCATTCCTTGGAAAGACCCCAATTGTTCAAAAGCATCAACGGTACATTTAGGTGGTACTATAGAAGAAATTGCTAGGGGCGAACAGGAAGCTTGGAATGGCATTCACTCCGAAAAACCCTACGTGTTAGTAGCACAACAAAGCCAATTTGATACTAGCAGAGCACCTAAAGGCAAACATACTTGCTGGGCTTACTGCCACGTACCTGCTGGTTCTGATTGGAACATGAGCAAAATTATTGAAAACCAAATTGAACGTTTTGCGCCTGGCTTTAAAGATATTATTTTAGCCAAACATACCATGAATACCCAAGCTTATCACCAACACAATTTAAATTATGTGGGGGGCGCGGTTACAGGAGGGGCTGCCAATATTAGCCAGTTATTTGCTCGTCCTGCTTTGCGAGTAAATCCTTATAGTACACCTAATCCTAACATTTTTATTTGTTCGGCATCGAGTCCGCCAGGGGGTGGAGTGCATGGGATGTGTGGGTATAATGCGGCGGTTAGTGTTTTGGGGGAGTTGTTTTAATTGTTGAATTGTTTTATGGTTGAATTGTTGTTTCTGCTGGCGTAGGATTGTTGAATTGTTTTATGGTTGAATTGTTGTTCCTGCTGGCGCAGGATTGTTGAATTGTTTTAATTGTTGAATTGTTGTTTCTGCTGGCGTAGGATTGTTGAATTGTTTTATGGTTATCGTTTTTTTTAAATCTGTAAACCTCAATTTCAATTGGGGGCTTTGGTGAAGTTGAAAACTGCACAGTGCCTACAAAATAAAACTGACCACTGAAAACTGACTACAAAAAGTCGGCTGCATATCGACTGACAGCGCAGCGATCTGACTACTGACAGAAAGCGCAGCGAACGATCTGACTGCTAACGACTGAAAAAATAACAAAACAATGTAAAGCAATATTATTTACCTACCGTTACCATTTGTTACCTTTGTAGTCTTAATGGCTGATTGATGGATAATTATTAGCATTAAAAATATAAAATTCAAATTTACAGGAAATGGCAATAGATAGTACTACGATGGAACGCATTGTTCCAGATCATGTGTCGGCAGAAGAAGCAACGGGTGCAGAAACCCTAAAAATTCATTTAGACAGATACGAGTTTGCAGCACAGCATATTAAGCCAGGCTTGGTGTTGGATTGTGCTTGTGGCGTTGGTTATGGTTCTTATTTTATGATGGAACAAGTACCCGAAAAATTTGACAAACTAGTAGGCGTTGATTTATCGACCGAAGCAATTGAGTATGCATCGGAAAGATACAAGCATCCTAAAATTGAGTTTATTAACTGCAATGCTACTAAGTTTAAATATCCTCAAAAGTTTGATACCATCGTATCTTTAGAAACCATTGAGCATATTCCTAATCCTAGGTTGGTAACGGCTCATTTAAAAAGTTTGCTAAAACCTGGTGGCACCTTTATCGCCTCCGTTCCTACTACCCCATCGGTAGATGCGAATCCGCATCACGTTACCGATTTTACTGAAAAAACTTTCCGCCAAATGTTTATCAATATGGGCATGACGGAAATTGATTGTTTTAAACAAATTCAGCCGTACTCTTTCTTTAAAATTGCTACTAGACAAGAAACTCGTGCTAAAAAATTACGCCGAAATTTACCATTGTACTATTTACAAAATCCTATGATGGCGGTTAAGCGTGTGCAAACCACTTTGGTTAATGGATTTAATAACCACTATATTACGATTGTTTGGCAGAATGGTTAAATTATTACATGGTTAAATCAATAAATTATTTTTTTCTTACTGGCGCAAGATGGTTAAATGGCTAAACTGCTATTGTGGTTCAATTGTTTTTTCCTGCTGGCGTTTCAACGAATTAAAGTTCGTTTTTATCATAAGCACAAATAAAAAAGCCCGCTAGTTAATTTATAACTAGTGGGCTTTTTTATGTTATTTCTAGCACACTAGTAACTAGGGTACTTTCTGGTTGTGGTTGCGAAAAGGCTGCTGCTTTGGGAACAGCAAAAAAAGTCTTTTTCCCAAATTTTTTTTTTAAACTTCCAGGGTTCATAATGGCAAAATTTTGGTATTCCTTTACTCCTTTATAAAGTGAAAAAGTAAAAAATAATCTCCTTCCCCTGTTTTTTATTTTTATTAATTTTAAGGAAGAACTTATAATTTATGAGTTTTCTTTATTATTTTACCAATTCTTAACTGTAATAAAACTATAAACCTAGTATAATTCATTGACTTAAAATACATTGAGTGTAATGAAAAAATTAAAGAAAAACAGTTGTTGTTTTATGCTTTTCAGTAAAAAAAAACACTTATTATACTGCTTTTTAAGCCTTGTATTATTATGGCTTATTCCTTGTATTGCAGTTGCGGCTAATAGTAGCGCTAGCATCCACGAAATAATCCACAACCTTCAAACTTCCCTAACCAATATTCCGCTTACGAATAGCTTATTTTTAGTGGTGTTAACAGCAGCCATGTTTATTATTTCTGCTTTATTATTTAGAAAAGAAAACCCCGATAATCCACTTACTTTTGATAATGCTTTTATTAGTGAACGAGGAATCGCTTCTAAAATCGTTTACAATCTTAGCCTCTTTTTGGTTATCAGTCTTATTCCTATTATTTTGTTTATTGCCATCAATGGCACAGAGGGCGGATTGCTGATTGCCATTTTAGTGGAAGTTTTATTTATGATTGCTTTTGTAGTGGTTAAACGCTACTCTTACCTTACCATAGCCCTTATTTGTTTGATATTGTATCCTTTACTAGCGGTAACCCCTTTATTTTTTGATTGCCCCTATAGCATTTTATTTGTAATTGTTGTAACCTTTGGAATTGTAGCTATTTTAAGCGACAATTATATTGTGCAAATATTAAACGGCCTATTAGCTATTGTTTCTTTTGTGAGCTTTTCTATTTTATTTCATCAATTAATTAAACAGCCTTTTGATAGAACTTTTATTGGCAATTTGCTCATTGGTTTTTTGGCGATGTTTTTTACCTTTTTAAATGTTGTTTTATACAAAAGAACATTTAAACAAAACCAAGAAAAATTAACCCATAGTCATCACTTCCTACAACAAATATCCGATTTAAATCCTCATTTTATTTATGCTAAAGATACCAACCGAAAATTTACTTTTGTGAGTAAATCTTTTAAAGATGCATTTGGCATAACCAATAAAAATGAAATAGGCTTAACAAGGGAAGAATTGTTTGGGAATGCTGATACTAGCGAAATTGCAAAACAAGAAGACCATGATGTATTATTAAAAGGCTTACGCAAGCATATTCCAGAAAAAAGAGCATTCGATAAGAATAAGGAATTACGCATATTAGAGGCGATTAAAATACCGATGTATAATAGTAAAAAAGAAATAATTGGTTTACTAGGTATAGCTACAGATATTACCGAACGGAAAAATACAATATTGGCTTTGGAAAGAAGTGAAAAACGTTACCGTACTATTTTTGAGAACAATCAGTTTGGTTTGTTAATGGCCAAGCAAGGTAAAATATCTGATTGTAACGAAGCTTTTTGTAAAATGACTGGCTACAATAGAGCAGAATTGATTGGCAATAAGATAAACATGGTGATGCATCCAGATGATTATACAACTACTAAAGCACTCGTTGACGAAACCCTATCGAAGGGTACAGAAAGCATCAGGTTAGAGCATCGTTTTGTTAGAAAAGATGGACGTATTGGCTATGCTATTATTAACTTAAAGGAAGCTCCTAGTAAATCAGGAGAAATGAGAGAAACAATTGGTACAATTGCAGATATTACGATGTTGAAAGAAGCAGAAAAAGCAATAAAAGCAAGCGAAATAAAATACAAAACCCTCTTTAACGATAGCCCTTTAGGTTGTTTAATTGTAGATACGGAACATCAAAAACTTCCATTAGAATGTAACGAAAAATGGCTACAACTTACCCGACGCACGAAGGAAGAAGCCCTTCAAGAAAACATGTTAACAACTAGCCCTGTTATGCAATCAGCCAACGAGTCATCGAAAGAAAAACTCGCTGCTATTATGAAAGCATATCGTACTAATTGGGAGCATATTAGTTTTCAGTGGAAATTTATGGATGCTGCTCAAACCTCCTTTTGGTCGGAGGTTACCTTTACGCCAATTATTATACAAGAGAAAAAACTAACCTTAATACAAGTAAGAGATATTAGCCAACAAAAACAAACCGAAGAGCTTATTCGCAATAACTTAAAAACCCTTAATCAAAAAAATGATGAGCTTCGAAAGTATATCGAATCGAATATGCAATTGGAAAACTTTGCTTATTTAGCTTCTCACGACTTAAAAGCTCCTGTACGTTCTATTGTTGGTTTTTCGCAATTACTCCATGCTTCTGCTAAAGATAAACTAAATGAAGAGGAAAGAGATTACCTAAAATTTATTATTGATTCGACTAAAAACATGAGTTCGCTCATAAAAGATTTATTGACTTACTCACGGGTTGATTCGGCTAACCAAAAAATAATACCCGTTAATATTAAGGAAACCGTTCAATTGGTAATACACGAAATGCAAGCCAATATTAAGGAAAAAAATGCTACTATAAATATAAGTAATTTACCAACTCAGCTAAATAGCGACTTTACCCAAATACGACAGCTATTTCAAAACCTAATTGCCAATGCGATTAAGTTTAGTCGTAAAAATGTAAGCCCTATTGTAAATATTACTGCCGAAGAAAGAAGCGATGATTGGTTATTTAATGTTAGTGACAATGGCATAGGAATTGCACCCGAATATCATGAGCAAATTTTCCTTTTATTCCGAAGACTAAACAACCGTTTACAGTACGAAGGTTCTGGAATGGGTTTGGCTATTTGTGCTAGAATAATTGACTTACATGGTGGTGAAATTGATTTAAACTCCACTAAAGGAGTAGGAACTACTTTTTATTTTACCATTAATAAATCCTTAAAAAATCCCATAAAAGTTGATCAAAAATAGTATCTTTATTAAACCAATTTCGTAAAAAAAATGTGTTATCACTTTATATGAAATAAGTGAGCAAAAAGTAAATTAGTTTATTTTTTTTGTTTTCATAAATAGCTCGGTTAAGCCCCAATTTAATCGCTTATAACTTTTAAATAAATCTTCTAGAAGTTACAAGCTTAATGCAATTGTGTGTATACTCCTTTTTATTTAACTGTTTCTCATCTAATTATAATCGTTACTACTCAGCAATAAGTAAATGCTGAATAGTAACTAATAATTTATTATTAAAATATTAGTGAAATGAAAAAAATAAACTCCACCAAAGTGTGCGATTGTTTTTTTCAAGGCAAGGCGCAAAACGCAGCAATAGCGAGCTATTGCGAGTATTTGCAACGCCGCATTGGAAAAAAGAATAATCAAAGTGGTGGAGTTTATTTTTTCTCATTCACTTAGGTGTTCAAAAGCCCAAATAATGCACTTGCAATCTATAGTTATTTTTATCTATCAAAAGTACATCACTAAGTATGCTAACTTAAATTGTTAAGTATTTAATTTAGGAATGTAACTATTTATCAACAAAAATGCTCACAAGTTTAACCATCTTTACTTTGCAACTTACCAGCCTAGGGAAAAGCATCATCATTATGCTTTTACTGGCAATATTTATTGGTATGTTTCTACTATTGTTTAAGTATCCTAACAAAATAGGCTCGCTGTATGCAACAATTAAACATCCCGATCCTGAAACAGCTATTAAGCTCAATTACTTTTATAAAATCCATCTTTTTTCTACTATAGGCATCTTTCCAATTGTGCTTTATAATGCGATATACACCTCTATGGGTATTGCCTTATTTACCGCTGCTTTTCAAGTATATTTTATCTTCAACTTATTTTTATTAAAAAAAGGGAAACTCAATTTAGTACTGTTTATTGTTATCTTAGTTGTTTACCCACTACAAGTCTTATTATTACTTATTGACGGGCCTGGATTTAGCATTACCTTAAATATTATTGCTATATTTATTGTTGTTGACTATACTTCTACCTCTTTTAAATTGCGCCTTTTTAATGCAATAATGGCTGTAGCTACGTACATTACCTATACCGTTTTACTTTACAAAATATTAAATCAATTTTCTGAGGAAAAAATGATTGGAGATTTAATTTCAGGCATCACTTCAATATGTTTAATTTATATTAATATTTATTTATTTAGAAAAGATACCGAAACTTACAAGAAAGGAAAACAAAAAAGCGAACAGTTTTTACAGCAAATAGCCGATTTAAATCCGCATTATATTTTTGCCAAAAACAACGAAGGGGCATTTACTTATCTAAACCAATCGTTTGCCAATATTTGGGGCATGTCGATACAAGATATGCTAGGTAAAAAATTAAGTGATTTATTTCCAAATAGCTCTTTTAGTAAGGCAATTCAAACAAACGATAATCGTATTTTTAGCCAACAATTAGAAAGTGATATTGTAGAAGAAGTACTCCTCAATAAGAACGGAAAACATTTGATATTAGAAACTATTAAAACAACTATTTACGATGATAACGGACAAGCAATAGGCCTGTTAAGTGTAGCAACTAATGTTACCGAAAAGAAAAAAGCCTTAAATGAATTAGCAGCACGAGAACAGCGTTACAGAAGTATTTTTGAAAACAATCAGTCTGGTATTATAATGGAAAAAGAAGATATTTTTCAAAAGTGTAACGATGCCTTTTGTAAAATGACGGGATATAGTAGGGAAGAGATTATTGGCAAAAAAGTAACCGATATTTTGTACTTTGAAGATTATGCGAAATCTGTTTTCATTGCTAAAACATTAAAAAAAGTACCCAATGTAGGATTTGAACATCGTTTTATTAGAAAAGATGGCAGCTTTGGCTATGCTGTTATTAATGTAACACGCCTATCAGATAAAGCAGGTAATTTAATAGAAAACATTGCAACGATTACCGATATTTCTTCCCTGAAAGTTGCCGAAAACGCCTTACGAGAAAGAGAATCTTACTACAAATCACTGTTTCATAATAGCCCATTAGGTTTTGCCATTTTAGATACCGAAAAAACAAAACGTCCTATTGAATGCAACGAGAAGTTTTTAGAAATGATGGATATTTCTATCAGCGATTTTATGGGTACTAATATGCTAGATGCCAGTCCTATAAAACAAGCAGATGGAAGCAGCTCGAAAGATAAACTGCATGAACTAATGACGCTGTATCACAAAAACTGGACAACAATTAGCTTTGAATGGCAATTTAAAAAGCCTAGCAAGGAAATATTTTGGACACAAGTAATTTTCACCCCTATTTTTTTAAAAGAACAAAAATTCACCTTAGTTATTATTAAGGATTTAAGTCAAATTAAAGAAAAAGAACACATTATACTCGCACAAGTAAATACCCTTAACAAAAAAAATGAAGAGTTGCACAAATACATTAATTCTAATATGCAACTCGAAAATTTTGCCTATCTCGCTTCGCACGATTTAAAAGCGCCAATGCGCTCTATTGTTGGCTTTTCGCAATTGCTGCAAAACTCGGCAAAAGAAAAACTTAACGGCGAAGAACACGAGTACCTCAACTTTGTAATTGGAGCTACCCAAAATATGAAAGCCCTAATAGAAGACCTACTCAATTATTCGCGTGTAAATACCCAAAACCGAAAAATTAGCACCATTAACATTGCCGAAGTTGTACAAGTAGTGGTAAGTGAAATACAGGTAAATATTATAGAAAAAAAAGCCGATATTGTTATGGATAATTTACCAACTGCCATTAAAGGCGATTTTACACAACTAAGGCAACTGTTTCAAAATTTAATTGCGAATGCTATAAAATTTAATAAACCCAACCTACCTCCTAAAGTAACAATTACCGCAAAAGAACAAGCCAACAATTGGTTATTTAGTGTAACAGATAATGGCATTGGAATATCTCCAGATTATCACCAACGCATTTTTTTACTATTTAGAAAATTACACAATAGCACCGAATACGAAGGAACTGGCATAGGATTAGCACTTTGTAAAAAAATTGTGGAACAACACGAAGGAAAAATATGGGTAGAATCAGAGCAAGAAGTTGGCACAACTTTTTACTTTACTATTAATAAAAATTTAACGGCTCAAACCTAAGTGGTCTGTCAAGTCAATTATGTTAGTTGTTTTGGCGATTTTTGCTCCCTAGCGGCGTTGCAAATACTCGCCGTAGCTTAGGCTAGGCCTGCGTTTTGCGCCTTGCTAAGAAACAAAACTCACTCAAAAGCAACTTAACACTATTAACTTGACAAACCACTAAGCGAAAGTGATAAAACATTTCATAAGCATCAAGCTTTTTAAAAATTATATTTATTCACCATCCGAAGCAACCAAAACGCCGTAATATCCTACTATAAATAGAAGCCTATGGGTAAAAGTACAGTAACACCAAAGCTTTATAAGCAAACAAGGGCTTATTTAGCGGGCATTGCCCAAAATTGTAGTGCGAATAACAAATTATTAATGCTTACTGTTCTTTATCCTAAATATTATGTGTAATTTTGTTAAAATTAACATTAAATTTATTTTGTTTAACCTAAAATTTAGCCTCCTGCCTATGTAGCAAATGTACATTTTTTAAGAAATGGCATTTCCGTTGAAAAACGGAGTAATTAAAATTCGATCAATCATGAATTATACCATGAAACGTTGTGTTTTTAAAGCAACACTTCTAGTTCTTGTAGGCTTATTATTGACTTTAGAAACAACAGTAGTACAAGCACAAATTAGTACCAACGATTTAGACGGTAGAGTAAACACGGTTTTCACTTCGATACCTTTTTTACGTATTAACCCCGACGGACGAACAGGCGGTATGGGAGATGTTGGCCTAGCAACAGACCCTGACGGTGCATCTATTTACCATAATGGTTCTAAGCTGGCTTTTGCTAAAAAAGAAATAGGCATTAGTTTAACCTATACGCCCTGGCTACGAGAATTAGTAGACGATATTTATATTGCCCACCTTAGTGGCTATAAAAAAATAAACGACTTACAAAGTATCGGTTTATCATTGCGCTATTTTTCATTAGGTAATATTAAATTTACCAATATTGACGGAGACGATATTGGCGAATACAACCCTAATGAATTTGCTTTTGATTTAGCTTATGCCCGTAAATTAAGTCCTAACTTTTCTACCGGAATTACCCTTAAATATGTACGGTCTGATTTAGCTAGAGGACAAGAAGTTGGTAGTGGTAATATTATTAAAGCAGCACAAGCTGTTGCCGCAGATGTATCGTTTTACTACGAAAAAGACTTAGACTTAATGCCTGGCGGAAGTCGCTTAACCATTGGTAGCGCAATTACCAATATTGGCAACAAGGTATCTTACACCGAAGACGAAACACGGGATTTTATTCCTATTAACTTTGGCATTGGCGTTGGCTACAAAATGTATATCGACGATTACAACTCTATTTTAGTTTCTGCCGATATTAACAAACTAATGGTACCTACACCAGACCCGATGGATACTACTGGTGAGTATCGTAAAAAACCATTATTAAGTGGTATGTTTGGCTCTTTTGGCGATGCCCCCGGTGGCGCATCTGAAGAAATGCAAGAATTAATGTACTCTTTTGGAGTAGAATATTGGTACAATGAGCAGTTTGCTGTACGTGTAGGACACTTTAACGAGCATAGCTTAAAAGGTAATCGTAAATACATTACTTTAGGACTAGGTTTACGCTATAGCGTATTTGGATTAAACTTCTCTTATATCGTACCAACCTCTAATCAACGTAATCCGTTAGATAATACGTTGCGTTTCTCGCTTTCCTTCGATTTTGATGGAAACATTAAGGATGCGGATTTATAATATCCTCCTTCTAAAACACATCGTAAAACTAAACCCTAAAAAGGACTTTAAGTGTAATGCTTAAAGTCCTTTTTTATTTAATGGTTATGCTGTTTACCTGCTACAAAAATACATGCTAAAAAACATGCTCCCCTCTACAAAAGCTAATTTACATTTTTAATCAGTTGGTAATAATATTGAATCACTTTTTTGTAGGCAGCTACACTAATGCGTTCATTCGCACCGTGAATTCGGCTGAGGTCTTCGCTAGTTAGGGTTACGGGCAAAAAGCGGTATACATTGTCGGCAATAGCTACATATTTACGAGAATCGGTTGTAGCAACCGTTAAGGCGGGCGCAACGGCTACATTTTCAAATACTTGGCGAATAGTTGTTGCAATAGCTTCGTAAGCTTCCGACTCAATAGACGCAATGGGTGCTGGCTCGGAGGGTGCACCTACGGCTTGTACTTGCACTCGTTTATCAGCTACGGCGTTTTTTACATGGGCAAGTACATCGGCAGTTGTTTCGCCAGGCAAAATGCGGAAATTGATGACGGCTTTTGCTTCCGAGGGCAATACATTGGCTTTTTTACTTCCTTGCAGCATCGTAGGCGCAGTTGTAGTGCGGGTAGTTGCATTAGTAGAAGCTCCATTAGCGAGTTGCGATTTTAAAATACTTCCAAATAACCATCGGTTGGCGATAACCGTTTTTAAAGGAAAACCCATTTCTGGACCCGCATAATCAAACATCATTTTAACAGGCCCGCCTATTTTTTGCGGCATTGGATTGGCTTCTACTGCGGCTACGGCATTGCTTAAAATACCTATTGCTGTTTCTTTAGGTGGCATCGACGAATGACCGCCTGCACTTTGTACACTTAGTTCTATATTGGCAAATCCTTTTTCGCTAATGCCTATTAAAGCAATGGGGTCGTCAATACCGGGCATCATTCCTTGGGTAATTACTAAACCTTCGTCTAATACAAAATCTAACTGAATGCCTCTTTGTTTTAATAGTGCTGCTATTTGTGCTGCGCCGCTGCCATACACTTCTTCGTCGTAACCAAAGGCTAGGTAGGTAGTGCGTTGTGGGTTAAATTTTTCTTGCAACAACAATTCTACCGCTTCCAAAATACCTAGTACCGAGCATTTATCATCTAGCGTACCTCTCCCCCATATCATTCCATCTTCTACTAATCCGCTAAAAGGTGGTTTTTCCCAATTTTTTTCATTTTCAAAAGGCACTACATCCAAATGTGCCATTAATAAAGCAGGTTTTAATTTCGGATTACTTCCCTTCCAAGTATACAACAGGCTGTAATCGCCAACCGTTTCCTTTTGTAAATTTGCCTCACATAATGGATAGTGATCGATTAAAAACTGATCCATTTTTTTAAACGCTGCATGATCTCTCGTAGAAGTATCATCGTAAGAGATGTTTTGAATACGTACCGATTCGGCAAGCTTTTGTACAACTGCTTCATTAATGGCAGGTAAGCTTGCTGGTGCAGCATTTATTTGTTTAGAGCTAAAGCGCAGTGTATTAACTGCTAATACAACAACTAGTAATACTAGCAATAAACTAATGCCTAGTAATATTTTTTTCATAAATAGATGGCGTAAAGTGTTGTGATAAGTAATGGTAGTTAATATTGGATTGGCAAGTACCAAGATCAAAAAAGGGATACAGCTCTTAGAGCTATATCCCTTATATAATTTTGTTTAACTTTTAGAAAAGCGAGCTTAAATTGCGCTCTAAAATTACAACTGGTATGTGCTTAATTTAAGCATCTTCTTTTTTATCAGGTGTAATTTCATCAGCAGCATCTTCAACTGCATCTGTAGCATCTGCAACCACATCATTAGCGGCATCTTCAACTGCATCTGTAGCATCTGCAACCACGTCGCTTGCTGTATCTTCCACTACGTCTGTAGCATCTGTTACTATATCAGCTGTTGTTGCATCTACGCTATCAACTACATTGTCTACAGTAGTAGTTTCGGCAGCAGCTTTGTTGCCCCCTTTACTTCTACGAGTACGACGTTTTTTGGTTGTTGTTGTTGATTTAGCACCCGCTTTAGTCATTGTTTCATTATAATCTACTAGCTCAATAAAACACATGTCTGCATTATCACCATAGCGGAAGCCTGTTTTAAGGATACGAGTATATCCTCCAGGACGACTAGCAATTTTTTGCGATACATTGTCAAAAAGCTCTTTTACTGCTTCTTTACTTTGCAAATAGCGAAAAGCTACACGACGAGAATGCGTTGTATTGGTTTTACCTCTAGTAATTAAAGGTTCAACGAATTTGCGTAATGCCTTAGCTTTAGCTACAGTTGTATTGATTCGCTTATGTAAGATTAGCGAACTAGCCATGTTTGACAACATTGCTTTACGGTGAGCCGATTTACGACTTAAGTGATTGAATTTTTTACCGTGTCTCATTGTTCGTTCTTATTCTAAATTTGTTGTTATATTGTTTTGGTAGAAAGTAGAAGACCTTTAATAAACCGTATTTTGTTTACGATTTAAGCTTAATCTTCATCTAGTTTGTACTTCGACAAGTCCATACCGAAAGAAAGTCCTTTTTCGTTGATTAATTGCTCAATCTCCATTAAGGATTTTTTACCAAAGTTACGGAACTTAATTAAAGCAGCGGTATCGTAGTGTACTAACTCTGATAAGGTATTAATTTTAGCCGCTTTTAAACAGTTGTAAGCTCTCACCGATAAGTCTAAATCTTCCAAAGGTGTTTTTAACAGCTTACGCATGTGTAAAATATGTTCATCTACAATGTCGTCATCTTCGTCTGATTTAGAATCGAAAGTAATGTTCTCATCAGAGATCAACATTAGGTGCTGAATCAAAATTTTAGCAGATTCTTTGATGGCTTCTTCGGGATGAATTGTACCATCAGTTTTGATTTCGACAGTTAGTTTCTCGAAATCCGTTTTTTGTTCAACACGAGTATTTTCTACTCGATACTGAACGTTTTTAATTGGCGTATAAATGGCATCAACGGGTATTACACCGTGCACCATATCTCTAGGTTTATTTTCATCGGCAGGCACATACCCTCTTCCTTTTTCAACAGTAATTTCCATATCGAGGCTAATGTCGCTCTCCATGTGGCAAATTACTAAATCAGGGTTGGTAATTTTAAAGCTTGCAGTATGTTTTTCTATATCTCCGCCAGTAAACGTTTCTTGTCCGTTTACTGAAACAAATATTTTTTCACTTGTTAATTCATCATCCTTAATAATTTTCTTAAAGCGTATTTGCTTTAAGTTAAGGATAATTTCCGTAACATCTTCCAATACGCCATTAATGGTTGAGAATTCATGGTCTACACCATTAATTTTTACAGAAGTGATTGCATACCCTTCTAAGGAAGAGAGCAATACTCTACGCAAGGCATTACCAACGGTAACACCAAAACCTGGTTCTAAAGGACGGAATTCAAATAAACCTTCAAAATCGGTTGTTTTTTGAGCAACGATTTTATCTGGTTTCTGAAAAGCTAATAGGCCCATAAAATTTCTCCGTTATTTTATATTTAAACAAAGGTGTTTTGTTAATTCTGAACAGAACCGATATGGTATTTTTTTTGTACAAGTTGCGATAGCAATTTATATTTAGTTCGATTAGCGTTTTAGTTTAGTAAGGATGTTTGTGCTAATCGAAAATACCATAGGGTAACAGTATGTACAGGATACTTAAAGTAAAGTGTTTACTTAGAGTACAGCTCTACAATTAGTTGCTCATCAATATTTTCTGGAATTTGCTCTCTTTCTGGAGCAGAAATATATGTTCCTTCCATAGATTCGCCATTCCAATCGAGCCAAGGAAATTGACGGCCTTTACGACTTAAAGCAGTTTCTACAACTTCTAAACCTTTCGATTTTTCTCTAACGCTTACAATATCGCCAGGGCGTAATAAGCAAGAAGGAATATTATTGCGGATGCCGTTTAGCGTAACATGTCCGTGTGTTACTAATTGACGAGCAGCTCTACGAGTAGGAGCTAAACCTAAACGAAATACGACATTATCTAAGCGAGATTCTAATAATTGTAATAAAATCTCCCCTGTGATACCTTGTTTACCATTCGCCAATTTAAATAAGTTACGGAATTGACGCTCTAATACACCGTAAGTATATTTTGCTTTTTGTTTTTCCTTTAACTGGATGGCATATTGTTTAGTGTTAGATTTTCTCTTTTTCATTAAACCATGCTGACCAGGAGGATAGTTCTTTTTTTCGAATGCTTTATCGTAACCGAAAATAGCTTCGCCGAATTTTCTTGAAATTTTGGATTTCGGACCTCTATATCTTGCCATTACTATATGGAATTAGTTGCTTAATACTTGTTTGATTAAAAACGGAAGTATTGATATGGGCCTTTCCTAAAGGATAAAGGTCACCATACGCACAAGCACTGATTGAAATAAATTATACTCTTCTTCTTTTAGGAGGACGACAGCCGTTGTGTGGCAATGGCGTTACATCGCGAATCATCGTTACTTCGATGCCTGATGCGCTAATTGCACGAATAGCTGCTTCTCGACCCGAACCAGGTCCTTTTACAAAAACCTCTACTCGCTTTAAGCCTGTTTCAGATGCTTTACGTGCGGCATCGCTTGCAGCGATTTGTGCAGCATAAGGGGTGTTTTTCTTAGAACCTCTAAAACCAGATTTACCGGCAGAAGACCAAGAAATAACTTGCCCTGAAGCATTTGTAAGCGTAATAAGGATGTTTTTAAAGCCTGCTTTAATGTAAGCCCTGCCTTCAGGTTCAACTCTGACGGCTCGTTTTTTTACGACTTTTTTTCTTTTTGCCATGTCTTAATTTGCTTGCTTATTGCACTATCGCTATTAGTAGCAGTAGCACAATATTGTTATATTACTATTGTTTACTTTGACACTAAAAGTATTTGTACGCTCTTACTGCAACCTGCACACAAGCGTAAGCATAGTTATAGCTATATAAATTTGCTATAACGAGCAGCTTTCTATTTAGGTGCTTTTTTCTTACCTGCAACCGTTTTCTTTTTACCTTTACGAGTACGAGCATTTGTACGAGTACGCTGTCCTCTTAATGGTAAACCTTTACGGTGACGAATTCCTCGGTAACATCCAATATCCATCAATCGTTTGATGTTCATTTGAGTTTCCGAACGCAATTCCCCTTCTACTGTATATTCACTAATTACAGCTCTTAGGCGAGTTACTTCCTCGTCAGACAAATCTTTCACCTTTGTATCAAAGCCAATATCTGCTTGAGACAATATTACTTTAGCTCGGCTACGACCTATACCAAAAATATAGGTTAATGCGATAGAGCTTTTTTTGAATCTTGGTAAATCAACACCTGATATCCGTGCCATAATTAACCTTGTCTTTGTTTAAATTTGGGATTCTTTTTGTTTATTACGTATAGCTTTCCTTTGCGACGCACTATTTTGCAATCGCTGCTACGTTTTTTGATAGATGCCCGAACTTTCATGATTATTAAAATTTATATCTTGTGGTATACGCTTACTAATATTTAGCAGCGTAGGCTAACAAATTTAACACACACTAAACCTATTTATAACGGTAAGTAATTCGTCCTTTCGTTAAATCGTAAGGCGACATTTCTACCGCTACTTTATCACCTGGTAAAATACGGATGTAGTGCATACGCATTTTGCCAGCAATGTGACTAATAATTTCGTGTCCATTTTCGAGTCGCACTCTGAATTTAGCATTACCTAATGATTCAACAACGACTCCATCTTGTTTTATTAAATCTTGTTTAGCCATAATGAAGTATCATATAACTGCGGTTAAATAAATTTAACAATAGGCATACGATGTAAAACTTTTTTTAGTATCGAACAATTTTGGAACAATAATCGCTACTTAACTATTCGTTACTAGGATAAAGGCTTTGAAAATTAAAAACAATTGTTGTAGATTATTTTCTTAGCCAGATTATATTATAGGGAAAAAAATGCCCTAATTTTAATTTGACTGCAAATATCGCTTTTTTTTTCGAGATATTTAAGCAATCTCCTTTAATTCTGAATTATTTTTTATAGCAGCTTCTATATACTCAAAGGTTGATAAAATATCTGCTTTCCCTTTTCTTACTGCTACGCTGTGTTCAAAGTGTGCAGAAGGCGTTCCATCTGCGGTAACAATGGTCCATCCATCGTCGTCTTTTTTCACTTCTTTTTTTCCTAAATTAATCATTGGTTCAATGGCTAAAACCAAACCTTCCATTAATTTAATTCCTTTGCCTCTTTTTCCGTAGTTCGGTACTTCTGGCGATTCGTGTAAACTACGACCTACGCCATGTCCTACTAATTCTCTTACTACACCATAGCCATGTGTTCGTTCGGTATGTTGTTGAATGGCAAAGCTAATATCTCCTAATCGTTTACCCACAATGGCTTGTTCAATTCCTTTGTACAAAGATTCTTTTGTAACAACCAATAAGTGCATTACCTCTGGAGCTACATCGCCTACAACATAGGTATAAGCAGAATCGCCATAGTAACCATTAGCATATACGCCACAATCTATTGAAACAACATCGCCAGATTTCAGTTCATAATCGCTAGGCATCCCGTGTACAACTTCATTGTTGATAGACATACACAAGGTATAAGGAAAACCATCATATCCTTTAAAACCTGGTTCTGCATTATTGTCTCTTATAAATTCTTCGGCTAGTTTATCAAGCACAATTGTTTTAACGCCAGGTTTCATTATTTTAGCTACCTCGGCATGCGTTTTACCAACTAGAATATTACTGTGTCGTAATAATTCGATTTCGTCGTTGGTTTTATAAAAGATATTTTGCTTTTTCTTAACCATTGCTTTTAAAAAGATAATTGGTTATATGTTGGTTTTTATTTATTTTTCAGGCAAAGAAAGCGATTTAGTTACAATGCCTTAGACAAGAAAGTTTTCCGCTCAAACTTTATGAACGGAAAACTTTTGTGATAGTTTTTTTATTGACTATCTGGTTTACAGCGGCAAGCAATCAAATTGTTAATGCTTGTTTGTGTCTATGGTATTATACACTTGCACCAACTGCACCTGCACGTCCTTTAATGCGCGAGCCACCTTTCATTAAGCCATCGTAGTGACGCATTAACAAGTGACTTTCTATTTGCTGTAAGGTATCTAACATTACGGCTACCAAAATCAATAGAGAAGTACCACCGTAGAAATCGGCGAACTGACGATTGATTCCTGCTAAGTTTGCAAAGGCAGGCATAATAGCCACGATGCCTAAGAAGATAGAACCAGGTAAGGTAATACGAGATAAGATAGTATCGATAAACTCGGCTGTTTTACGGCCAGGTTTTACACCAGGTATAAATCCATTGTTGTTCTTCATATCATTAGCCATTTGTGTAGGGTTAATGATTAAGGCAGTATAGAAGTAAGTAAATAAGATTACCAGTATGAAGAAAGAGAAGTTATACCAGAATGAGGTATAGAATGCACCAGAAGTAATACTTTGCATAAAAGCAGACTCTGGGAAAAACTGTGCTACAAAAGATGGGATGAACATTAATGCCTGAGCAAAGATGATAGGCATTACCCCAGAAGCGTTTAGCTTTAAAGGGATGTATTGACGAGAGCCACCCATTTGGCGATTACCGCTTATACGACGTGCATACTGTACAGGTATTTTACGTACTGCTTGTACCAACATAATAGTAGCCATAATAATAGCAATTAAAATAGCAATTTCTACTACGAAGAATACCAAACCACCACCACCACCAGCAAACTTAGCGTTTAATTCGGCGATGAAAGAGAAGGGTAAGCGGGCAATAATACCTACGGTAATTAATAAGGAGATACCATTTCCAATACCTTTATCGGTTATTTTTTCGCCTAGCCACATACAGAAGATGGTACCTGCGGTAAGTACAATGACCGTTGAAAGCGTAAATAACACGGGGGAAATAACAATAGCTCCACCAGCTATTGAGTTCAGGAAGGTTACATATCCTAATGCTTGTACGGCTGTTACTACAATTGTTCCATACCTTGTTAGCTGCGTAATCTTTCGCCTACCACTATCTCCTTCTTTTTGCATTTTCTGGAAATAGGGCACTGCGAGTGTTAGTAGCTGCATGGCAATAGATGCAGATATATAGGGCATGATTCCTAGTGCAAATACCGATGCACGGGTAAACGAGCCGCCTACAAACATGTTTAAAAGTCCAAGTAAACCGGAATTACCCGAAGAAGCTAGTTCGCTCAAGCCGTCGGGATCAACACCCGGTAGGACGATAAAAGAACCAATTCGATAAATAAGGATAAGGGCCAAGGTTAAAAAAATCCTTTGGCGTAAATCCTCTATTTTATAGATGTTCTTTAAGGTATTGATAAAAGATTTCATATAGTCGAGTTCTTTTGATTATTACTTACATTACTACATACACAAAAAACTAACCATTTTTTAATAGTTAGTTTTGCGGGGCAAGTAATTAATCTTTTTAACCAATTACTGTTGCTGTTCCGCCTTGTGCTTCAATAGCTTGTTTAGCAGATTCGCTAAATGCATGAGCAGTTACATTTAATATTGTATTGAGTTTTCCTTTGCCCAACACTTTAATTTTGTCTGTACGTTTTATCATACGAAGCTCACGCAAAGTATCAAAATCAATAGAAGACAACTGATGTTTATCAGCTATTTTTTGTAGAGATGATAAGTTGAATGGTACATAATCAACTCTATTGATATTTTTGAAACCTCTTTTAGGAAGGCGCATTTGAATAGGTGTTTGACCACCTTCGAAGGTACGTTTACGAGAGTATCCCGATCTTGATTGCGCTCCTTTGTGTCCGCGAGTAGATGTGCCGCCTCTTGTTGAACCTTGCCCTCTACCTACACGTTTACGGTTTTTCACCGAACCTTTCGCAGGCTTTAAATTATTTAAACTACTCATTATTATATGTATTCAACTTTAAGTAAATGCTTAACTTTGTTTATCATACCCTCAACTTGAGGTGTACGTTCGTGTTCGGCCGTAGCGTGCATTTTACGCAAGCCTAGTGCTTGCATAGTTGCCTTTTGTCTTTTCGAACGGTCGATTACGCTTTTTACTTGTGTTATTTTAACTTTACCCATTTTTAAAACCTTTTAACTCTTTTAAGGGAGTAATTAATCAGGAATAAGCTTAATTAGCCATTAAATACTTTCTCTATCGTGATGCCTCTTTCTCTAGCTACTGTTTTAGCATCTCTCATTAAAGATAAAGCATTAAGGGTTGCTTTTACCACATTTTGCTGGTTAGGCGAACCTAAAGATTTGGCAATTACATCTGTTACTCCTGCGCTTTCTAATACGGCGCGCATAGCACCTCCGGCAATTACGCCAGTACCTTTAGCGGCAGGTCTTACTAATACAATAGCTGCACCATACTTACCAATTTGTTCGTGCGGGATAGCTCCTTTATGAACAGGTACTTTTATCATATTTTTAAGTGCATCGTCTCTACCTTTATCAATAGAACCCGTCACCTCACGAGATTTCCCTAGTCCTATACCAACCGAGCCTTTGCCGTCGCCTACTACTACTACAGTAGAAAAACTAAAGGTACGTCCACCTTTTGTTACTTTAGCCACACGGTTAATTCTTACTACGGTGTGCTTATTTTCAGAATCACCACCCCGAGATTTATTAGACCTTTTTCTATTATCTGCCATTATCTATAAAATTGATTGATTATGATACTACAACCTATTATAAAGTAGTGTTGGCTTGCTGTTTTATTAGCGATTACCCTTTACTAGTCAATAGGTTCAATACACTTATTTAGTTAGTTATTTATCTAAACAACTAAAGAAGTTTTATAGGTTTAATCCACCTTCTCTTAATCCTTCTGCGAAAGCTTGAATTCTTCCGTGGTATAAATAGCCACTTCTATCAAATACTACCTCAGAAACACCTGCTGCTTTTGCACGTTCGGCCAATTGCATACCTGCTGCTTTTGCGATTTCTTTTTTAGAACCTTCGCTACTAACGGTTTCTTCTTTTGAAGAAACTTTAGCTAAGGTAACTCCTTTATCATCGTCGATAACTTGACCGTAGATGTATTTGTTACTTCTAAAAACGGATATACGAGGACGTTCTGCGCTACCAGCAATTTTATTGCGGATTTTATAGCGGATTTTTTGTCTTCTTAATGCTTTATTGAATGCCATGAGTTTAAAATATTAGCACTAATATAATATAAAGAGGTTTGTCGAATACATCGACGTACCCATAATAAATAGCCAAGTTTATAATTACTTAGCTGCTGTTTTACCAGCTTTTCTTCTAATTTCTTCACCGAGAAACCTAACGCCTTTACCTTTGTAAGGTTCTGGTTTACGGAAAGCACGAATTTTAGCTGCAATTTGACCGACCAATTGTTTATCAGAACTTTCGAGAACAATCATTGGATTTTTCCCTTTTTCGGTTACCGTAGTTAATTTCACTTCTTTAGGAATAACGAAGTAAATAGGGTGCGAATAACCTAATTGCAGTTCTAATAATTGCCCTTTATTGCTTGCACGATACCCTACCCCTACTAACTCTAGTTGTATTTTGTAACCTTCTGTTACGCCAATAACCATATTGTTAATAAGCGAACGGTATAAGCCATGCATTGCTTTATGGCGTTTTTGTTCGGTTGGACGTGTTACAGTGAGTGTTCCATCTTCAATTACCACATCCAAGTCTGGATCGATATTTTGAAATAGTTCCCCGTTGGGTCCTTTTACTTTAACTGTTGAACCATCAACGCTAATTTGTACGCCGCTTGGCACGCTGATGGGTGATTTTCCTATTCGAGACATTGGTAATGCTCCTTTTTGATATTAATAAACTAAGCACAAAATTTCTCCACCAACATTTTGTTGGCGTGCTTCCTTATCGGTCATTACTCCTTTAGAAGTCGATATGATTGCAATACCTAACCCATTCATTACCCGAGGTAACTCTGTAGCTGGTGCAAACTTACGTAAACCAGGTTTACTATAGCGAACCATTTTTCTAATGATAGGCCTTTTGGTGATAGGATCGTATTTAGGTGCTATTTTAATAAGCCCTTGACCATTAGGTGTATCTTCAAATTTATATCTAAAGATATAACCTTGTTCGAATAAAATTTCGGTCATTCTTTTTTTAATATTAGAAGCCGGAATTTCTACGACACGATGGCCAGCCATCATACCATTTCTAACACGCGTGAGATAATCCCCTATGGTATCTGTAACTTTAGACATATACCTTTTAAGTTTAAATTATTTATATAATATTGTTCTTCTAATCAGGAGGTCTAAATTTCGAGGCACAAAGATAGTAATAATAAGCGAGATAATGAAGCGCAATGAGTTGCGATAGCAATCATTAATACTTATTTATTATTTCGTTTAAATAAATGCCTTATTTGTTAAGGCATTTTATGCTTTTTAGCCTACATTTTAGACAAAAACTACCAGCTTGATTTGGTAACGCCTGGAATTTTACCGTTGGAAGCTAACTTACGAAAAGCTACACGAGAAATACCGAAGTGACGCATATAGCCACGAGGTCTTCCAGTAAGCATGCAACGGTTACGAAGTCTTACAGGAGAAGCATTATTAGGAATTTTATCCAATTCGTCGTATCTGCCTTCTGCTTTTAACTTTGCTCTTTTTGCAGCGTATTTAGCGACCATTCGTTCGCGCTTATTTTGTCTTGCTATGATTGATTTCTTAGACATTATTCTTCTGTTTTAACTTTTTTAAAGGGCATTCCTAGTTCTTTCAACAAAGAGTAAGCTTCTTTATCGGTATTAGCGGTTGTTACAAAAGTAATATCCATCCCGTTAATTCGGCTAATTTTGTCAAGTTCCATTTCTGGAAAAATAATTTGTTCGGTAATACCCATTGAGTAATTACCACGTCCGTCGAAGCTTTTATCGTTAATGCCTCTAAAGTCACGTACCCGAGGTAAAGCAACAGCTACTAGGCGGTCCAGAAACTCCCACATGCGTTCGCCACGTAAGGTAACTCTGGCACCGATAGGCATAAACTCCCGCAACTTAAAGTTCGAAATAGATTTTTTCGCTTTTGTTGCAACTGCTTTTTGCCCAGCAATAATGCTTAACTCTTGCACTGCTACGTCTACCACTTTTTTATCGGCGGTAGCCATACCTAAACCTCTGTTGATACAAATTTTTTGTAAACGAGGAATTTGCATTTTACTACTATAGTCAAATTGTTCCTTTAATTTAGGAGCAACGTCGTCTAAGTATTTTTTCTTTAATCTTGGTATATATTTTTCCATTAGCTTAATACCTCCCCAGATTTTTTAGCGTAACGCACTATTTTGTCTCCCTCTACTTTACGTCCTACTCTAGTAGCTTCGCCAGTACGAGGATCGACTAACTTGATGTTAGAAATATGAATTGCTGCCTCTTTTTCAATAATTCCTCCATTAGGATATTGCGTATTAGGCTTTGTGTGTCTTTTTATAACATTAACACCTTCAACGATGGCACGGCCAGTATCCAGATAGACTTTTAATACTCTACCTTCCATACCTTTATCTTCGCCAGCAACTACTAATACAGTGTCGCCTTTTTTGATGCGGTATTTTGGACGAAAACGGCCATTACTTTGAACTTTCTTTTTACTGCTCATGGTATATGGTATTGTACCTTAATAATAATCTAAAATTAACCCATTTATTTAAGTGTTTTACACTTTTTAGTAATGGTAGTAATATTTAACATTTAGATGGATTTGCGATGCTACACCACACTATATGTCTGTATATTTTCTATCCAGATAATAGGTCTTTGAAAATCTAAAAAATACACAGCAACGTAAGCGAAAAAATGCTTTGCTACGGTATATTGCTTATTTATTTCTTACAGCACTTCTGGTGCTAATGAAATAATACGAGAATAGCCTTTATCTCTCAACTCACGCGCAACAGGGCCAAAAATCCTTGTGCCACGAGGGTCGCCGCCAACGTTTAACAATACGACAGCATTGTCATCAAAAGAGATGTAAGAGCCATCACTTCGGCGCAATTGTTTTTTAGTTCTAACAACAACTGCTTGCGACACGGTACCTTTTTTCATGTTGCCTGATGGCAAAGCATCTTTAACGGTCACCACTATGATGTCGCCTACACCTGCATATCTTCTTTTAGAGCCACCTAGTACTCTGATACATAAGGCTTCTTTAGCACCACTATTATCAGCAACTCTTACTCGGCTTTCTTGTTGTATCATGGCAATGTTTATATTTAGTATATGATAAAAATAGAAGGTTACTTAAAAAATAACCGTAGCTACCCACCACTAAAAAGATAGTTTGGGCTAAAACTGCCTTGCCCAAGCAATTTATTTAGTTACTATAACTCTATTTAGCTTTTTCAAGAACCTCAACCAGTCTCCAACGCTTTTGTTTACTAAGCGGTCTGGTTTCCATGATGCGTACAGTATCTCCTACACCACAAGTATTTTGTTCGTCGTGCACCGAATACTTTTTGGTACGTTTTACGAACTTACCATACATCGGATGTTTAATTTTACGTCGTACTGCTACAGTGATGGTTTTATCCATTTTATCACTTAACACGACCCCTGTACGTTGTTTTCTTAAATTTCTTTCCATTATTACAATGTATTTATTGTCTTGTTGATACACTCAATCAGTAACGCTTACTAATTAGGTTCGCAAATTACGTCCTATTTGGTATTTGTTACCAAGCATACAATTTATGCTTCGCCTTTAATTTGTCTAGCTCTTAACTCTGTCTTCAAACGCGCAATATCTTTGCGTATTCTTTTAAAGACATTGAAGTCCTCTACAGGCGTAATAACGTTATTGAACTTAATGCTTCCTAAACGTGTTTGTTCTTCTGCCAAACGTTCTTGAACTTCATCAAGAGAAAGCTCTGTTAAGTCCACTTTTTTCTTCTTTGCCATAGCTTAATCAACTTTTCAGCTATTTATTAAATGTTCATTACCTTTCGTGTTAAGCGTAAAGCAATGATTTACGTTTTATTATTTACTGGTCCTATTTCAACTACTATTCTTCTACGTAATCTCTACGTACAACAACTTTAGTTTGCACAGGCAGTTTTTGGGCTGCTAATCGGAAAGCTTCATGAGCTACCTCTGAAGGTACGCCTTCGATTTCGAATATAATTCGACCAGGGCGAACAACTGCGACAAAATGGTCTGGCGCACCCTTACCTTTCCCCATCCTTACTTCTGCTGGTTTTTTGGTAATTGGTTTGTCTGGAAAAATTCTAATCCAAACTTTCCCTTCCCTTTTCATGTACCTAGTTAAAGCTACACGAGCAGATTCAATCTGACGATTGGTAATGAAGTGAGAATCTAAAGATTTTAACCCAAAGGTACCGAATGATAAAGTAGAACCTCTTTGGGCATTTCCTTTCATTCTTCCTTTCTGATGTTTTCTAAACTTTGTTCTTTTCGGCTGTAACATTTTTCAATTGCTTTTCCGATAATAAAAAGGTTATTGCATTGGCTAACAAGTCATTGCCTTAACCATGATTTTCTATTTTAGCAGGTAAGTTCCTACTTCTTTTTTTAGTGGTTTGGTACAGAAAAACGGTCACTAGTTTCTATCTCTGCCACCACGACGTTTTCCGCCGCCACGTTTTTTGTCTTTAGGAATACTTGGCGATAAGTCTCGTTTTCCAAGAACTTCTCCTTTACAGATCCACACTTTAATGCCTATTTTACCGTAAATGGTTAAGCCTTCTTTTAAAGCATAGTCAATATCTGAACGAAAAGTATGTAAAGGAGTACGACCTTCTTTGAATTCTTCCGAACGTGCCATCTCTGCACCACCCAATCTACCAGACACACGCACTTTAATGCCTTCGGCACCTGCCCGCATAGTAGAAGTAATAGCGGTTTTTACAGCACGACGGTAATTAACTCTTGATTCGAGTTGACGAGCAATTGTTTCTCCGACAATATTGGCATCCAACTCAGGTCGTCTAATTTCAACGATGTTAATTTGGATGTCATTTTTAGTCAACTTTTTCAACTCCTCTCTAATACGGTCTACTTCTCCACCACCTCTACCGATGATAATACCTGGACGTGAGGTATGAATGGTAATGGTAATTCTTTTTAGTGTACGCTCAATAATGATGCGTGCAATTCCACCCTTAACAATACGTACGTTAAGGTACTCACGAATACGTTGGTCTTCGTATAGTTTAGCTGGAAAATCAGCAGGGCTTGCGTACCAGTTAGAATCCCATCCTTTGATGAAACCTAGCCTATTAGCTATCGGATTTACTTTTTGTCCCATGATTATGCTTATATATTAAATTTCGCTTTCTTGAATTTCGGCTACTGCTTCTACTTCCGCTACGGGAGTGCGACTTTCTATTACAATCGTAACATGATTAGATCTTTTACGAATGCGGTGAGCACGTCCATAAGGTGCAGGGCGAAGACGTTTCAACATTCTGCCCCCATCTACAAAGATGGTTTTTACATACAGTTGGTGATCGTCTAAGTTTTCACCAGGATTTTTAGCTTCCCAGTTAGCTACTGCCGAAAGCACTAACTTTTCTAAAGGTCGTGAAGCGTGTTTACGGGTAAATTTCAATACCCCTAAAGCTTTATCTACATCCATTCCTCGAACCAAGTCGGCTACTAAGCGCATTTTTCTTGGTGATGTTGGATGATTTTTCAATTTTGCAACAGCTTCCATTGATACTATCTTTTTAATCGCAGTTCGACATTCTTGTTTGTTATTTTGCAAATAACGTTAAGGATTTGCCGACCAATGTTTTGATAATTATATTGCTTACTTCTTAGCTGCGTGCCCCCTAAAGTTACGAGTTGGAGCAAATTCACCTAATTTGTGTCCTACCATGTTTTCGGTAACATACACCGGAATAAATTTATTACCATTGTGTACAGCGAAGGTATAGCCAACAAAATCAGGAGCAATCATAGACCTTCTCGACCATGTTTTGATTACTGTTTTGCGTTTGCTTTGGCTCATCGCATCCACTTTGTTTTGTAACTTATAGGAAACGTAAGGTCCTTTTTTTAATGATCTAGCCATAGTATTATATATTTTGCCACCCTTTACACTTTTTGTTAACAGCACAAAAGGCGAGGCATTTATTTTATTCTATTGTGTCCTACTTTTTACGTCTGGTAATAATTAAGCGAGAAGAAGGTTTGTTGCGGTTTCTCGTTTTTTGACCTTTGGCAAAAATGCCCGTTCTTGAACGAGGATGCCCGCCCGAAGCTCTACCTTCACCACCACCCATTGGGTGATCGACAGGGTTCATTGCTACCCCTCTTACGCGAGGTCTGCGGCCTTTCCAACGATTACGACCAGCTTTACCCATTACTTCTAGGCTATGGTCGGAGTTAGAAATGGTACCGATGGTAGCTAAACAAGTTTGCAATACCATTCTTGTTTCGCCTGAAGGTAACTTTAAGATAGCGTATTTACCATCTTTGGCATTAAGTTGTGCGTAAGTACCTGCACTTCTTGCCATTAAGCCGCCTTTACCTGGATGTAATTCTACGTTATGGATTAATGTACCGAAAGGAATATCTCTGAGGAACATGGTGTTACCTACTTCAGGAGTAGCTTTATCACCAGAAATCACTTTATCACCAACTTTTAAACCTTCAGGAGCTAATATATATCTTTTCTCTCCATCTGCATAGCTTAGTAATGCTATAAATGCAGTACGATTAGGATCGTATTCGATGGTTTTAACGGTAGCAGGAATGCCGTGCTTATCTCTCTTGAAGTCTATAATACGATAGCGTCTTTTATGTCCGCCACCAATATTACGAACAGTCATTCTACCTTGACTATTACGTCCGCCACTTCTTTTTCTTGCACCAATAAGGCTTTTTTCTGGCGTGTTAGTAGTTACTTCTGAAAAAGTATTACTTACAAGAAATCTGCTGCCCGGTGTTATGGGATTATGTTTTTTTATTGCCATTATCAGGATACTTGTCGGTTATCCAAACCTTAGTTATATAAAATTATTTTTTTCTCTTTAATAGCAAAACAAAAGGAACTGATATGTTTGATATTGATTAGATATCGCCGTACAGGTCTATTGTTTCACCTTCTTCAAGCGTAATAAACGCTTTCTTTCTCAGGGTCGTGTTCCCTGTTAACACACCACTTTTAGTGTAACGCTGCTTATGCTTACGAGGAAGTATAGAAGTGTTAATAGAGGCTACGTTTACACCATAAGTGTTTTCGATAGCTTGTCTAATTTCAATTTTATTGGCTTTAGGATTTACCCAAAAAATTAACTTGCCTTCCTTTTCCGAAAGTCTGTTTGACTTTTCAGAGTATATTTGTGGTTGTATTAATATATTTTTAGCCATAATGCCTAGTTTTTATTTCCTACGGTGTAGAAAATTAAAGCGAAATAATTACTTAGCAAAGTTTGATACTGCACTTTCACTTAAAATAAGTGTATTGGCGTGCATGATGTCGTAGATGCCTAATGATTTTGAAATTTGCACCACTGATTTAGGTAAGTTTCGAGCTGATAAGTACACATTGCGTTTATCGTCGCCAACTACCAAAAGTGTTTTTTGGCCTTCTACGCCTAAGTTTTTCAAAAAGGCAGTATACTCACGTGTTTTAGGTGCATCAAAATTAAAATCTTCTACCACAACTATTTTACTGTCTTTTGCTTTATAAGCAAGCGCAGAGTTTCTGGCTAAAGCTTTTACTTTTTTATTTAGCTGAATACCGTAGTTACGAGGTCTAGGACCAAACATTCTACCACCGCCTCTAAAAATAGGGCTTTTAATGCTACCTGCACGAGCGGTACCAGTACCCTTTTGTCGCTTAATTTTTTTAGTAGACCCTCTAATTTCGCCACGCTCTTTAGCTTTATGCGTACCTTGACGTTGGTTCGCCAAGTATTGCTTTACTGCTAAATAAATTGCGTGATCATTTGGCTCAATGCCAAACACATCGTCTGCTAATTCTACTGATCTGCCAGTAGGCTGTCCGTTTTTAC
>JAHDBT010000312.1 GCA_020630215.1 Bacteroidota bacterium | reverse complement strand
TTTCTTTAACATGAGCTATTTCTAATCTCAAAACAGGATATTTTACTTTATGAAGGCTTCCACAATTATCATGAAATTTTTCAAATTCTTTATACAAATCTTCTGTTAAAGCAAGACCTTCACCTACGTTTATCGTGTAATTACAACTAGGATTATTTAATTCGTTGAAGCTTGCTGCAATTAATGAAAAATTTTCCTCCATAAATGTTTCCCTATCTTTTGATGTGGCTTTTCTATTATCCCAAACCACGATTTCTTTATAAGAATGTCCTAATAACTTTTCTTTAGAAAAATTATCAAAGAATTCACAAAATAAATATTCTTTAAATAAAAGTTAATAGTCAATAAAAGAATAATAGCAACCATCTTTCCCTTTAAAATTAATTCGTGTTGGCTCTGTTGATTGTATCCAACACTACCGATTTTTTCTACAACCGCTATAATTTTATCAAATTTTTCGGCATGAGTTATTCCCATATATTTAGGTTCAATCATCACCTCTCCCAAATGGTTTTCATAACCCATTAAATATTCCTCTTCATCATAGCAAACGGTCCAAATATCATTTTTTTCTTGAGCAAAAAATAAAAGCGGAAGCAATAGCAATGCCAATATGATAAGGGTATACTTCATAATTTACATTTTTTGGAAAATTAGGAAGTGAATCAAAAATCTACAATCGTCGGCATATCAAAAATTCTAAATACTAAATCTTCAATCCTAAATTTTAAATGAATCCCTCCTAGTATCAGCAGGAAAAAATTCAAAAATCACAACTCAAAAATTTCAAATGCTTTAAACTATCAACTCAATATTTCAATCCTAACCCCCTCCACTTCCACAACATCCCCTGCCCGCAGTTTTTTTCCTCTCCGAAGTTCTTGTTCGCCATTTACCAGCACCAATCCCTCACTAATTATTATTTTTGCATGGCCACCTGTTTGGGCAATTTGCTTTAGTTTTAATAATTTATTGAGTTCGATGTATTCATCGGTTGGTCGTAATTCAAACGTATCGTTTTGCATATTTTTTTTATTAATTGATTATCATACATTTAGAAAACACAAAGTATGCACTATTTTCACCTCCACTAAATCTTAAAACACCAAGCTCCTAACATTATATCCCAAACTTAAAATTGCAGTTCTAAACTATACACTTCTTCATTTAAATATTGACTATAATTTTCGGCAACTACAATATCAACAGGCAAGTATCTTTTGGGGAGAATTTGCTTTTGATAAATAAAATGGTTAAACAAAGCCATCAACCCTAGATGTCCTTGTTTTTGCGGATTTTGATTGAGTAAATAATGTAATTTTTTGTCTTTTAAAAGTTCTATATTAGGAGGTATCAAATCAAATCCAATTTTAATTGCCGATTCATAGGAGTTAAAAAGAGAAGAAAATTTATTAAAATGATACGCTCTTGAATTGGTAAAAAAGATGCCCCCAATCTCTTGTTCTATGTCCTTAAAAGAGGCAACCGTTTGAGCAATTAAGGCAGGATTGTCTAATTCCTCAATACAACACTCATAGACGGAAGTTGATGGTCGGTTAGCATTTAAGTAATCTTGCAAGCCTTCTAACTTTTTCTTGATATGCACCGCATTGTCGGCTTTATGACCTATGGTAAGCGATAAGATAGCCTGATTGTCGGCAAGGGAGATGTCGAATAACTTAGCAGCAATAATACCACAGTCGTAAGAGTTTTGCCCAATGTAGGTCAAGGTATCTATTTGAAGTATCTCCGAATTAATGCAAACAATAGGAATATTATTCTGATTGGCCAGTTTATAATTCCGTATAGATTCTTTATAATAAATAGGAGCTGTTAAGATAGCATCGGGCTTGTCTTCAATTACCTTTTCTATCGCTTTACTAAAACTAGTACTATTAAATAAGCTAAAAAAGGTGTACTTCAGCTTTAATCCATAGTTCCCCACAAAATCTTCTAGGTTTTGTATCCCTATAAGAGAAGCTTCCCAAAAAATATCTTCTTTGGGGTTGGGAAGTAAAATGGCAATATTCTTTTTCTGATTCTTGGCCAAACTACTCGCCAAATGGTTTTTCACATATCCATGCCTATTCGCAATTTCCAAAATTTTGGCCTTCACCTCAGGAGCTATATCCCCCCTATTGTTCAATGCTCTATCTACTGTTCCGCGAGAAACCCCCGCAAGTTTAGCAATGTCTTTCGTAGTTATTTTCATATAAAAAATGCTATTTGGGCTAAGATATAAAATTTATTTTTAAAAAAAAACGTGCACGATAACGGAATTATTGCATTTTAATATCTATATTTGTACCGTGCACGGTAACGGAGATTAAAAAAAAATGCGTTTGCATTAATCCGTGCACATGAACGCAAGATTATTTTAACTTACTAGAATCGTTGAAATTGAAAATAAACAATTACCCATCAGAACTACTCTACCAAATCAAATCTTACGAAAAGGTTCCAGTAGAAATATACGACAATGCCAATGACGGAAGCGTGGAAATAGCCCAACGTATTGCCGCAGCAATTCGCACAAAAGCCCAAAAGAACAAAAACCTCATTTTGGGATTGGCAACAGGGTCCTCCCCCTTAAATGTTTACCGACATTTAATACGAATACATAAAGAAGAAGAACTAAGTTTTGCAAATGTTGTTTGTTTTAACCTTGACGAATATTATGAATTAACACCAAGCAACCAACAAAGCTACCACCATTTTATGCAGGTCAATCTGTTCGACCATGTAGACATTCCTAAAAGCAATATTCATATACCTGATGGCACCGTAACCTTAAAAGATGTAGAAACCTATTGCAGCGAGTATGAGGAGAAAATTGAGCGAAATGGAGGCATCGACATTCAAATTTTAGGCATTGGCAGAACAGGGCATATTGCTTTTAACGAACCCGGTAGCAGGCGGAATTCTAAAACCCGACTTATTAGACTAGATGGACTGACCAGAAGAGATGCCGCTAAAGATTTTAATGGACTTTCTAACGTGCCCTACAAGGCAATAACAATGGGCGTAAGTACCATAATGGCGGCAAAAGAAATATACCTCATGGCATGGGGGCAACACAAGTCGGCAATCGTAAAAAAAGCGATTGAAGGCGTTATAGATACCCACGTTTCTGCTTCTTTTTTGCAAGAACATCCTAATGTAAAATTTATTATTGACAAAGCCGCAGCATCAAAACTTACAAGAGTGGAGCTGCCCTGGAAAGTAGGGAATTGTAACTGGACCGAAGACCTAATTTGCCGAGCTGTTGTATGGCTATCGAATAAACTTGATAAGCCAATACTTAAATTAACCGACAGTGACTATAACGAATTTGGCCTTGATGAATTGATGTTTAAAGTCAGTACTGCCTATTCCTTAAATCTTAAAATATTCAACCGACTTCAACACACGATTACAGGCTGGCCCGGAGGAAAACCCAACGTTGACGATAAGCACCGACCAGAAAGAGCTTGCCCCGAAAAGAAAAGGGTCGTGATTTTTAGCCCGCATCCAGATGATGATGTCATTTCTATGGGGGGAACTTTTATGAGATTAGTAGAACAAGGGCATGAAGTACATGTGGTTTATCAAACATCGGGTAATATTGCTGTGCATCATCACGAAACAGTTCGGTTCCTAGAGTTTTATGAAGAATTTAAACAAGCTTTTCAAATACAAGCAACAGAAGGGGAGGAAGTAGCGCAAGTTAAAACCGATTTGTTAAAAAGCCAACCTGCTCTTAATACTGCTGCTATCCGAAAAGTTAAAGGCTTAATAAGAAGAGGGGAAGCAAGGGCAGGCGCACGTTTTTGTGGTTTAAATGATGAGCAAATACACTTCATTGATTTGCCATTTTATGAATCGGGAGGATTGAGAAAAAATGACCCTACAGATATTGACGTGGAAATTACAGCCAATTTGCTCAAAAAAATTAAACCGCACCAAGTATTTGCCGCAGGAGATTTAGCCGACCCACACGGCACGCATAGAATCTGCTTCAATATTATTCTGGATGCTTTAAAACACTTAGAAACCGAAAAATGGATTCAAGATTGTTGGCTCTGGCTTTACAGAGGCGCATGGCAAGAGTTTGGCATTGAAGAAATTGATATGGCCGTTCCCCTAAGTCCTCAACAACTGATGAAGAAAAGAAAAGCCATTTTTATGCATCAGTCACAAAAAGACAGTGCGCCATTTCCTGGTGCCGATGCTAGAGAGTTTTGGCAAAGATCGGAAGATAGAAATCGAAATACTGCTCGCCACTATCGAGAATTAGGGTTTGCAGAATACGAAGCTATGGAAGCCTTTTGCCGCTGGAAATTCATCTAATTATCTATCACTAAATATTGAACACATGCATGCGAAAAACTTAATTATCTATGGTAAACGATTATCTTTTATGCTCTTTCTTTTATTGGGGGTCGTTTGGTTTAGCTCCATAAATGCACAAACGATATCTGGAAAAGTACTCAATAAAGACCAAGAAGCACTTATTGGTGCGACCATCTTGGAAGTAGGCACGCAAAATGGAACCATTACAAATATTGATGGGGAGTTTTCCTTAACGCTTACTGGAGATTCAAAACAAATCGAAATCCGTTATATCGGATACAATGATGTTATTAAAGACGTAACAGGAGAGGAAGTAATAACGGTAGAACTAGAAGACGGTATTGGCTTAAACGAAGTCGTTATTACTGCACTAGGAATATCTAGGGAAAAAAAATCGCTAGGATATGCCGTAACAGATGTAAAAGGAACGGAAATGCTGCAAGCAAGAACCCCTAATGCAGTTAACGCCCTTAACGGAAAAGTAGCAGGGCTGCAAATTGGAAATAGTGCGAGTGGTGCTGGCGGCTCTAATAAAATTGTACTTAGAGGCAATAGTTCTTTAACTGGCGATAATGGCGTACTTTATGTTGTTGACGGAATTCCACTAGACAATTCTTCTAACCAAAGTGGCTCCGATTCTTATGGTAATAACTTTGACTTAGGAAGCGGAATCAGCGACATTAACCCAGACGACATTGAATCTATATCGGTACTTAAAGGACCAAACGCCGCCGCACTTTATGGCTCTAGAGCAAGTAATGGCGTAGTGCTTATTACCACCAAATCTGGTTCTTATGGCGATAAAATTGGCATCTCTTTTAACTCAAACTATGCAGTAGAAGCCGTAGCATTTATGCCCGAGTTTCAAAACAAATATGGACACGGTACTAATGGAGAAACGCCCAACAACCAAGAAGACCTTAAAGCAAGTAGTAGCTGGGGACCTGCAATGGGAAGCAGCGGCTTGCTATGGACTGGCGAAAACGGAAGCACCTCTAGCCAAGAAAATAATGTGTCCGATTTTTTCGACTTAGGACGTTCTTTCACCAATTCTGTTGGCATTGATGGAGGCACCGACAAAGCTTCCTACAGACTATCGTATACTAACCTCGATTACAAAGGCACTTTGCCTGGCAACGAGATGAAAAGAAACTCGGTAACACTAAGAGGAAAAGCCGACTTGACGGATAGATTAACCGCTGATACAAAAGTTAGTTACACCAACCAAAATGTAGCAAACAGACCACGTTTATCTGGATGGGGAGATAATGTAGCTCTAAACCTATATGTTATGCCCCGAAGTGTTTCTTTAAGCGATTTAGAAACGGCTTATGAAGAGAGTAATGCAGAAGTAATTAGACCTACAAGTGCCTATGGTAACAATCCTTACCATATCATAAACGAAACAGGTTCGGCAGATACTAGAGATAGAGTGTACGGATTTGCATCGCTGCAATATAAATTAACCGATAATCTTTCGGCATTGGTAAGAGCTGGTCACGATTATAGCAATCAAGCATTTGAGTATTTTGCTCCTGCCAATCACCCATTCCTTGCGGGCGGTCGCTACGAGAAAAAAATGTATGCCAACCAAGAGTCTAACTACGATTTTTTGCTTTCCTATAATAACAACCTTACTACCGATTTAGATTTTGGTATTAACCTAGGAGGAAATGTTAGAAAAAATAAAAGCACAATTGATGGATATGAAGGCACTGGTTTAGTAACAGATAAAATTTATAATGTTACTAATCTTAGTGCCCCAGCAATTATTGAAGGTGCTGGTACTTACGAAAAACAAGTTAATAGCTTGTATGCAAGCGGTCAGTTTGGTTTTCAAAGAATGTTGTACCTCGATTGGTCGGCAAGAAACGATTGGTCTTCCACTTTACCTGCCGATAACCGTTCCTATTTCTACCCATCGGTTTCATTAAGTGCGGTGCTTTCCGAAATGTTAAATGTTAATGCCATCGACTTTTTAAAAGCAAGAGTATCTTTTGCACAAGTAGGGAATGATACCAGACCTTACCAATTGATCGAAAGTTTTTCTAGTTCTAATACCTACAATGGCGTAGGCTTGGCATCACCTACCTACTTAGGCAATGTAATTTTTAGAGTGCCATCAACAAAAGCTAACCCTAATCTTAAACCCGAAAGAACAACTTCTATGGAAGCGGGACTGGAGTTTAATATTTTATCTAACAGATTAGGTGGCGATATTTCTTGGTACAATAATGATACGAAAGACCAAATTATTTCGGTGCCTGTTCCTGTAACATCTGGTTATAGTTTACTGTTTTTAAATGCAGGAAGTGTAAGTAATACGGGTATCGAACTTGGACTGAATTACGACATTATTAAGAACGATAATTTTAATTGGAATTTAGGAATTACCTATGCCAGAAACCGAACGTTTGTCAAAGAACTTTTTCCAGAAGAAGGCATTAACGAATTGATACTTTACAACAACCTAAACCTATCTAATTTTGTAATTAAAGCCATTTCCGAAAATGCAGAAGGTGCCGACGCTGGCAAAGGTTATGCTCAAATTTGGGGAAGTGATTATGTTTATGACGATAGTGGAAAAATAGTGGTTAATGATGCAGGACTACCAATAGCAAGCGAATCAAAATATTTGGGTAAAGTAGACCCTGATTGGATAGGCTCACTTTATTCAAAAATGACTTTCAAAAATTTTGGCTTTAACTTTTTAATCAATACCATTCAAGGAGGCAGCATTGTTTCTATGACCCAAAACCAAATGGATTTAGTAGGAACAAGCACACACTCGGCAGAAGACTTATATAGAAACGGCACCTTTGTTGTGCCAAACAGCACGATGGAATCGGAAGCAAATACGGTAGAAGTAACAGGAGAAGATTACTTTGGCGCAGTAAGTAACATTACTTCTAATTATGTTAATGATGGAAGTTTTATTAAACTAAAAGAGGTATCTTTATCTTATAATATTGCTTCAAAAAACAGCATCCTTAACGATGCTTCTATTTCTGTATTTGGACGAAATTTATTCTTCCTGCAAAACAAAGCAGAAGGATTTGACCCAGAAGCTGCTGCCTTTAATTCTGGTAATGGTGCTAATGGCGTGGAGTTCTTTTCTTTACCTGGCACCCGAACTTATGGTGTTAACTTATCCATCAAACTTTAGTGAAAGAAACAAAACAAACTAGCCCATTATTGTTTATTCTTTCGTCCAATCCTGCGTTACAAATACTCGCAATAGCTCGCTATTGCTGCGTTTTGTGCCTTGACTTGAACAAAACAATCGCACATAATGGACCATTTTATTTTGTTCTTTTCACTTAAAAATTAAAAACATGAATTACAGTAATAATTTTTTAAAATTGGGAATGTATATATGTGCCTTATTTTTTTTAGTAAGTTCTTGCACGGATGATTTTGACGACCTCAACCTGAACCCTAATAGCCCTGATGAGGAAAGTGTAACTTCCATCGAACCGCTTATCGGACACGTACAAAGACATACTTTTGCACCCGACCGTTATTCGTCTTGGAGAGGCAACTTAATTATGGCAGGCAGGGCAGCAGAACATTTTTCCTTTGGCTTTGCTGGTACTTGGTTTCCTGATGGTGCAGGACTTGACGGAGGTAATGCTGGATGGAACGACGCATCGTGGGACCAACCCTTAGAAAGAAATGTTGGTACTTATACTAAACTCGATCAATTAACAAGTGCTGATGGAAAATTTAGTGATGCTGGTGCAAATGCCGTAGCTAAAATCATGAAATCATTTTTAATTCAAAGAATTTCCGATCAGTTTGGCGATATGCCTTATTCAGAATTGGGCAGCGCTAGCTTTCCTAAGTATGATAGTCAAGAAGACATTTACACAGGAATTATGGCGGATTTAAAAAGTGCCATAGATGCATTGGAAAGTTATAGTGCAGATAACATCGAATCAATAGCAGGCGGTGATATAATGTATGGCGGAAATGTACAAAGTTGGATCGAAGCGGCGAATACACTACGGCTTAGAATGGCTTTGCGTTCGAATAACGTTAGAGATAACAAATCCATTATTGATGAATGCCTTGGTAAACCTTTTATTGCAAGTAATAGTTCCAACGTTCAACTAGCGCAAGACCCTAGCCAAACAGACCCCGTAGGAAATAGTTGGTACAGCATCTGGAATACTTGGTTTAACTCTGAAACAGGCGGAACACCCGCAGGTTGGGTAGTGTGCGAA
>JAHDBT010000311.1 GCA_020630215.1 Bacteroidota bacterium | reverse complement strand
GAAGTATCGTATCTTTGGAAAAGAAAAAAAGAACTAGCACCCCAAAATAGCCATACCATTAAGCATTTACCGCCATATAAAAATTTGCCTATTGCCCAATTAGCAGGTTTATTTAGGAATACCTCTGCCTCCTATAAATTTTACTGGTTTTTAGGGATGCTTGATATGGTACAGGAGGGGAAAGAAACATTTTCTTTTCATGCGGTAATTATTAGGATGATGGCACTTTCTTGGTACACCATTAATTTCCACAAACTTAGTTTTGGTGTACAAGATAAACTAGCACGAGCAATCAAGGAAATTATTCACGCTTCTAATGGTGCAATAGCAGAAGATGCAACTAAACAAGAAATTATTGCCTATTTAGAAAAACACTATTTGGAACATAAAAAGAAGATTGATTATTTTAACGATAAAGTACCCTATCATTTTTTAACGCCTTTTGTGGGTTCTCAAAAATCGAAAAAAGCTTTTCGAGAGGTTTCCGAAATTGCCTTTATTTCTGCCAGTCCTGCTCCTTATAAAATTGTTGGTAAAAACCTGATTGTTCATCCAACTTGGCAGCGTTATTTATTTCAGCATATAGGCCTACTAACAGATTTTACCTTGTGGAATTTTGTACACCGATTTCTGGAAGCCAGAAACCCCAATGTATCCAACATTACCAAAAAATTAATTGAACGTCCAGTAAGAGAATCGTTAAAACAAGAAACCAAACTTTGGAATATTGTAGCCGATGAACAACCCTTGTATTCGATTTATTCTAACACCCCAATTGTTAAATTTAGCTTAGACCATTTTGTACCCTGGTCTTTTGTAGCACATAATCAACTTTGGAATTTAGCTCCTATAGAAATGCAGCTAAACGCTAGTAAATCTAACAAGTTACCTCCTAGAAAACTGCTTCCAAAATTCACCAAATTACAATACGATTTTTTCCAAACCATTTACCAACGAAAGTGCGTACTAGAAAACCGTTCGCCCAAAATGCTAGAAGATTACTCAATGGTATTTCAAATGCAAACGGCTGATATTTTTGCAATGAGTGCCGCCGAGTTTCAACAAAAATTAGAAAACTGTATTCATCCTAGTATTCAGTCTGCTTCTAATATGGGGTTTATGGAGTGGGATTATTAGGTTTTTACGACGCATAGTCTAGGATTGACAGCTATATTTTGTTAACTTTTCGTTATTTTTTTGGATTTCCATAAATATCTTTCACGACTGTTTTTGTATTACCAAAAATATCGGGTTGTCCCGTAGTTGCCGTTCCAACTTTATTACCATATTGGTCTTTAATTATTGTTGTTGTATTACCAAAAATATCGGTTTCCCCTGTACTATAGGAACCTGTTTGATTGCCATATTGGTCTTTAACTATTGTTGTTGTATTACCAAAAATATCGGTTTGTCCTGTGGTATAAGTTCCTGCTTGGTTGCCATATTGGTCTTTTTCAGTTGTTCTTGTATTACCAAACATATCGGTTTGCCCTGTAGCATAAGTTCCTGTCTTATTACCATATCGGTCTTTTTCCGTTGTTACGGTATTACCAAACATATCTGTTTGTCCTGTGGTATAAGTTCCTGTCTTATTACCATATCGGTCTTTTTCCGTTGTTACGGTATTACCAAACATATCTGTTTGTCCTGTGGTGAAAATTTGTGCGTTTACAAAACTGGTAAACATTAAAAATGCTACGATAAATACTGTTAATTTTTTCATAAAATATATTTTAAATTTTTGCCTACTCTTGAAAAGGTTTTCAGCGATCCCTATAATTTTTCCTAACATCAGTCAATATGACTGATTTGAAGAGTTTCCTTGTTTTTTAGCAAGTTCAGTAGTTCTACTTACTGCTATTTGAAAATAAACAGTAAAGCAAATAACTTATCTCTAGCAACTAATACCTAACAGCATCAACCCCAATTATACTAGCATTAGGGAAGTAGGTATTAAAATCCGTAATTGTTACATTGCCATCTAGGTTTAAATCTGCATTGGTGTATTGATTGATTTGTGCGCTTTGGTTGGCGTAATTGTTAAAATCAAATACATTTACAATACCATTGCCATCTATATCGCCAGCGTATAATCCGTAAATGCCTGTAGCTAGTTGTACTTGTTGTGCGCCTTCTGCTTGTGTGGCTGCGGTAGTAAAATCATATTGGAGTTGGCCGTTTTGTACTTGTATTGGGGTGCTGCTGATTACATCGAGGTGATTGCGGGTGCGGATTAGGAGGTGGTAGTTATTTGCTTCATAAATGTAAGGACTATAGAAAACCATTTCTTCTCCATTTTTATCTACTATGCTACCATCCGTTAACACAAAACCTGCTTGTTGGTCAACTATAGCTGTACCTGCTACATTTCTTATTTCTACCAATACCCAATCTACAGCGTTAATAGGAATATCATTATTGCTACTTAAAGTTTCTGTGCCTGCATAATACCACGGCGAATTATTAAATGGTTGACTTGTTGGCAGTAGATTATTATTGCGTAAATCATTGTACATTCGTATGGAGTTTTGAATGTAATAATCGGCTGCTATGTAATTGCCTTGTAGCCATATTCTAGTATCAATAATTGTTGGGGTAATAACAGCACCATCGTCAGCAGAGTCGAAGCTCAAATCATTATAAACATCAAACTGCCCTGCTTGTCCGCCCATAGGAATAATTACACCATTATTATCTATCATAAATGGGTCATTAGGAATAATAAAATAACCTTCCACCCCATCAATCGGTACTTCTTCTATTACCACAATTAATTGAGCAACAGGGCCATCGCAAATGATATTAGTGTGATTTAACCGAGTTAAAGCAACCCGTATTTTTTGAGTAGTAGGATCAATTTTATAGGTTGCCATAAAATCTACTCCTAGCGTTCCTAAACAGGAATTGCTAAAACTCACTTGCGGAAGTATACTTGTTGCCTCCGCAGGATAACCTAACTCGAAGATTATGCCATACAGATTTAATGGTTCACTATTAAAAACATTACGAGCTTTAATATCTATTACAATTGGCGTATTAGGGTAAAATACGGAGCCAATCGCATCTGCTACTACGTATGCTTCTGGATTTAATACAGCAGCATCATTGCTAATACTAGGTGTTGTGTGGGTTAAATCTAGGTTGTTAAGTACTGCGGTTGTATCGGCAAAATTAATGATGCCATCGCCATTGCTATCTGCAAATTTGTAATTCAATCCATTGTAGAGTACATCGGTAAAACTAGTTGGCCAATCTTCGGCATATTTGGGCGACCAGTCTATATTATTGTTGTTGCGTGTATAGCCTGTGTTGTTATAGCCCAAACCTATTGCTAGAAAATCGTATAAATCGGCTGTGCCATCATTGTTGCAATCGCCTGGCCAAACGCAGTTGGCTGCTACGGTAATGGTTTCGCTGTAGGTGTCTTGGCAGCCATCAGCATTTGTAGCTATTAGGGTGATTAGGTAGTCGCCTGGAGTGGTGAAGGTGTAGGTGAAATTGGTGCTTGTTGAAATGGTTGTGTTGTTTATTTGCCATTCGTAGATGCTTGCTGCGGTGCTGGTGTTGGTGAAGGTTGTGGGGGTGTTTAGGCAGGTGTTTAGGGAGGGGGTTGAGAAGGAGGCTGTAATATTTACATTATCAGGGCTTAATTTCACAATCCAAAAATCTCTGCTACCATTGTTAGTTGAAAGATCGCCATTTGATGACTCCGAATAGCCAACAGCTACATATCCCCCATCTATTGTACAATCAATTGAATATGCACGTTCATTGCTACTCCCCCCTAAGTTTTTATCCCATATTAATTCTCCATTAACGTTAACCTTAACAATCCAAAAATCCCAAAGCCCATTATTTCCCGAAACATCTCCATCATTGGAGTCAGACAATCCTGCCAATACATAACCACCATCTGGTACTTGTTGGATATTATTAGACCAGTCTGTATAACTTCCCCCAAAACTGTGCTCCCATATTAATTCTCCACTCTGACTTAATTTAACAACCCAAGCATTCTGATTGCCGTTATTGCTAACGACATCTCCAGCGACATCGCCATCATCAGAACCAGTATAACCAGAAAAAATATATCCATTATCACTAGTTTGCTCAATACTATATGCCCAATCCCCATTACTTCCACCAAAATTTTGTTCCCAAACTAGTTCTCCATTACTGTTAAGTTTAACAATCCATGAGTCAAATGAACCATAATTTCCTGAAACGTCTCCATTATTAGATTGCGACATCCCAGCCACGATATAGCCTCCCTCGTTTGTTTGTTTAATAGAGTAAGCATATTCATTATTACTCCCTCCATAACTTTTTTCCCATACTATATTTCCAAATGAGTTTATTTTAACGATCCAAAAGTCAGCTAATCCATTATTCTCAGATACATCGCCATTTACAGATTCTGTAAACCCTGCAAACACATAATCTCCATCTTGTGTTTCCACAACTGATAGCGCATAATCATTAGCACTTCCCCCATAATTCTTACTCCAAATTATTTGTCCATTTGAATTTAACTTCACTACCCAACTGTCTGATAGTCCATTATTATTCAGCAAGTCCCCATTATTAGATTTTGACATACCACAAACGATATAGCCTCCATCTATTGTTTCTTCAACAAAGTATATATCATCATTTGAACTACCGCCTATAGTATGTTCCCAGATTATTGTTCCACCCACATCTAGTTTAATTATCCAACCATCTGCGCCACCATTATTGTTTGATACGTAGCCATTGTTCGAGTAAGTATTACCTGTAACAATAAAATTTCCATCATTTGTCTGCTTTACTGAATATCCATTATCATCACTACTCCCCCCAAAACTCCGTTCCCACTCAATCACAGGTTCAGAAGAAGCACACAAACTTTCGTCACTAATACTAACCACCTGACAACTCAAATTACTATCACAAACATCACTCACTTCCAAACAAATATTATAAGTACCCTCACTAAAAAAAGTATAGTTGGTATTAGCCGTATTACTAAAACTTGCACCACTCAAAGTCCAATTATAAATGGTGTTGCTTTCGTTGTTATTTGCATAAAAACTCACATTCAGTCCATTTACTTCATAAACAAAAGTAGCTTCTGGTGTTGAACGAACTTCTATGGTTTGCGTGTAGGCATCGCTACAAGCACCGCTAACGGCTGTAAGAGTAGCTGTGTAAACTCCTGGGTTGGTATAATTATGTATTGGGCTAGGCATTGTACTGGTATTACCATCGCCAAAATCCCAAAAATAACCAGTCGCACTAGCACTTGTATTACCTAGAATAAAAGGCGTACTTGCACAAACTGCTACCGAAATATTAAAGCCAGCTTCTACATCGCAACAGCCTGCATTATTAAGACTGTTAAAGGCATTAATACGTCCATTACTTACACATTTGCCTGTGTATGCAGGTAGCACATCTGCATGATTTAGGATTTGGTTTTTAACATCGCTGTAAGTAACTGTAGGGCATTGACTTAAAATGAGAGCAGCTAAACCGCTTACATGTGCCGCAGCCATAGAACTACCACTACAAAAAGCATAGCCATCTCCGTCGGGGTCGCCACAAGTACTATCAAAATAACTCCCCAATTTAAAAGTGCTAAAAATACCGCTTCCAGGTGCAAATACATCTACAGCGTTCGCGCCATAATGAGAGAACCAAGATACTTGATCGTTGCTATTAGAAGCACCTACTGAAATGATATTATTATTGGTATAAGAGGATGGATAAAAGGGTTGAATATCGTTATTTTGTTCGTCTTTTCCTGCTGCGGCTATAAATAATTGATTATTGGCTTCGGCTGTATTAATCATGTTTAAAAGCGAAAAAGAATAATTGCCGCCTCCCCAACTGTTGTTTGTTATAGGAAAGCCCATATCAATAGCATAAGCCAAACCATCAATAGCATCACTTGTATAGCCTCCATAAGCTCCAATAAACCGTAGTGCTGCTAGTTGTGTATTCCAGCACATTCCTGTTACACCTAAATTATTATTTCCTTTAGCGGCAATCGTACCACTACAATGTGTACCATGACTATGTTCGTCGTAAGGATTGTTATCATCATTATAAAAATCCCATCCTATAAAATCGTCGGCATAGCCATTGCCATCATTATCAATGCCGTTTTGGTCGCCTGGGTCAAATTGCCATTGTCCGCCAATAAATTCTAGTACTCGTCCATCACCATCGGCATCTTCTCCGAGGTTTTGCCAGATGTTGTCTACTAAGTCGGGGTGTGTCCAATCAATACCAGAATCAAGTACGCCTACTACAATATTACTACTGCCTGTTGTAATGTTCCATGCTTGTGGCATTTGAATTTTATCCATTGCCCAAAGTTCGTCGTAGTGTGTATCGTTTGGTGTTTCATACATTTCATAGCGGAAATTGGGTTCTGCATATTCTATTGTTGGCAACCGCTTTAAATAATCAACCATTGCAACCACGCCTCTTAAATCTTTATTTTGGATAGTTACTTGTGTAGGCAAACTCCACAAATAGGCATCTATTTTACTAAAATATTGGGTTTCTTTGGCGGTGAAATTTTGTAGTAAATGTTGTTTTTCGCTAGGCGAAGTATTGGGCTTAAATTTAATAATTAATTGCTGTGGTGCATAAGGTAATTGTTGCGCTTGCACTTTTGAAAAATGACAAAATAATACGAGTAATATGAATAGGATAGGTATATTTTTTTGCATGACACTTCTGATTGGAATTATGAATAAATAGGGGGAGTTGGTATAGTTAAATAAAATAGTTAATCAAAGATAGAAAAAAACATGTATTTTTATTTAATAAAAAAAGCAAGACAGATACCTGATCAAAAATACCTGTCTGCTTCCTTATTCATAAAAACGAAGTGTTTTAATCACGTATGTATGTTTTATTTCCATTGCTATTGATATAATACTTTCCACCTCTTGGGCCTACATAAATTGTTTTACTGCCACTAGAGTAAGACGAACTGTAATTATTATAATACGAAGGGTAGGCATAAGAAGGCGTTTTAGAGGTGCCTACATTAGGATTTTGATCGTGACGGTCGTAGTAGTTTTCCACGCCATCTCCATCTCTATCCTTCCAAAGATTTTCATAAGATTTGTATTTATTGCCATAAGCATCACTATAATTGTAGGTTGATTGTGCATTAGCACTTAATGTGAAAATGACTAAAGCTAGTACGGTAATAATTAATTGTTTCATAATGAATAATATTGAAGTTAATTGCCTACTCTATAAACAGTTTTCAGCTTCCCTGTCGCCTCCCTTTTTTTATGTCGCTTAATGGCTATTCCGACAAAAATAACAGCCGTTTTAATATGATAATCTACATGTTTTCCTTCTTGATTACTTACGCCACAAATTTCTATCATTTTACCAAGCTATTTGCATACATTTATTAATGAAATTTATGCTACAAAAAAGAAAAATAAACACTTTGAAATTGCAAATACTTGATAATTAAGTTTTTAAAGTAGTATTTAATGGCATTGCTTTTCTTTTTTAGACTCAAAATGCTATATTTGCTTATGGCTAAATAGTAAGTCAAATAAATTCTGATAGGTTACTCAAAGCCTATTGTCCTCAAAAAAATAATGTCCTATATTCTCCTTTTGGAAGGGGTGAGGGGAAGGTCAGTATAAAATGCTCATTATTTTTTTGAGGACTTTACGTAGTTAAATCATAATTGAGTCCCCTTAGTAAATGTTGATTTTGTAGGCAAAATTTGAATTATTGGGGTGTTTAATATACTAGGTATTACCCTCCCCTCGCCCCTCCAAAGGAGGGGAATTTGCTTTGTCTAGCGAATAGAAACAGCATTGTTTTATGGTTGACTTACTACTAAATTTTTAAATCTTATTAATTATGCACCAAAACTCCCTAATCGCACTTTTAAAAATTTTCACAGAAAAAGAATTGGTTTTATTCCCTAAGTATTTAGGGTTTTATAGCAAAAGTAGATCTACTCAATTAATAGAATTGTGGAAGTACCTCTATAAATCGGCTCCACATTTTACAGGTAGGCGATTGATGCGAAAAAACATCATTAATTATTTTGAAAAGAAACAAGAAGGAGGAAAAGGATTGAGTGAAGTGCGTTTATATCAGTTATTTGCTAAATTAGAAAGTTATGCAAAGGAATATTTAACCTGGCTACAATTACAAAAAAACGAAGCACAAACAACTCATTTATTGATAAAAGTTTTAAGAGAACGCAATGCTCTAAAGGAAGCAGAAAATGTTTTACAAATTGCTAATAAGAATTTTGAGGAACGAACCATTAAGGATGCACAATACTACTACGACAGCTATAACCTAGCCCAAGATAATTTTACCTTAGCAATTTTAAATAATAATAGACAAACCGATATTAGCATTCAAAGTATTATTAGTAATTTAAATGATTTTTATTTAGTAGAAACCCTTAAACACCATTGTATATTACTAAATAATAGTACCGCATTGGCTACAGAACAAAACACCATCAATGCTAAACAATTATTAACGGGAATTTCTGAAATACAAAAAAGACAAGTACCAATTATTCAAATTTATTACAAC
>JAHDBT010000310.1:1411-8626 GCA_020630215.1 Bacteroidota bacterium | reverse complement strand
ATATTGCTCGCTGGGAAAATAACTTAGGCAAACAGCCTAATCAGGAATTCAATTCAATGGATAAATTTATATCCGCATATGTGGATCGATTGATAATAGAAAGAGAACCTTAGTGGTCAATAGTAAAATATTTTTGGTATCTTGCTACCCTATCTACCAGAAAAAAATGGCTTATCATGAAATCAGAATACTCCCAAAAAATAAAAGCACAACCTCCTATTAAGGAAGAAAACATCACCATAGAAACACCAAAAGAGGTGGCGGCAGGCTTACCAGGCGTAATAGCATCCGCCAAACATATTTTTGGCGAAATGCAAGTAACAGGCGGATTAAAAACCCTCTTCAAAGTAAACCAATTTAATGGCTTTGATTGCCCTGGTTGCGCTTGGCCCGATCCAGACCACCATCGGTCTCGACTAGGAGAGTATTGCGAAAATGGGGCGAAAGCGATTGCCGAAGAAGCAACCGCCAAACGAGTAAATCCCGATTTTTTTGCTAAATATACAGTTGCCGAATTGTCTAATTATTCAGATTATTGGATAGGAAAACAAGGGCGTTTAACCCACCCCATGATTTTAAAACCAGGCGAACGACACTACAAAAAAATAAGCTGGGTAGAAGCCTTTAAATTAATTGGCAAACAGCTAAACGAACTCGCTTCCCCAAACGAAGCCATCTTCTATACCTCCGGGCGTACTAGCAACGAAGCCGCTTTTTTATACCAATTATTTGTACGGCAATACGGCACTAACAACCTGCCCGACTGCTCCAATATGTGCCACGAATCGAGTGGCGTTGCACTAGGCGAAACCTTGGGGATTGGCAAAGGATCGGTAAAATTAGAAGATTTTTACCAAACCGACCTCATCCTCATTCTAGGACAAAACCCAGGCACTAACCACCCCCGTATGCTCAGTGCCTTAAAAATTGCCAAAGAAAAAGGAGCTAAAATCATCACCATCAACCCCCTCCCCGAAGCAGGTTTGATGCGCTTTATTAATCCCCAGCAAATTAGCAGCATGGCCAGCAGCGGTACTGCCCTCACCGATTTATTTCTGCAAGTAAAAATTAACGAAGACATTGCCCTTCTAAAAGCCATTATGAAATTAATGCTAGACGAGGAAGAACAAAATGGCGGCGTTTTCGACCATGCCTTTATCAACCAAAACACGGTAGGCTACCAAGAATTAATAGCCGATTTAAAAACCCAAAGCGTTGCCGACTTAGCCGCCCAAGCAGGCATCTCTCTAATACAAGTAACCGAAGCTGCCCAAATGATTATGGAAGCCAAAACAATGATTAGTTGTTGGGCGATGGGCATTACACAACATAAAAACGGCGTAAATAATATTCGGGAAATTGTAAACATGCTTTTACTAAAAGGAAGCATCGGCAAGCCAGGCGCAGGCACTTGCCCTGTACGTGGACACAGCAATGTACAAGGCGACCGCACTATGGGAATATGGGAAAAACCCAAACCTGCCTTTTTAGATAAGCTACAAAGTACCTTTAATTTTGAGCCTCCTAGAGCAAACGGTTACAATACCGTAGAAGCTATGGAAGCCATGTACGAAGGCAAAGCTAAAGTATTTTTTGCAATGGGCGGCAACTTTTTATCCGCTACACCAGATACCGAATACACAGCTAAAGCCTTACAAAATTGCGAGTTGACCGTACAAGTTTCTACTAAGTTAAATCGCAGCCATTTAGTGCATGGTAAAACGGCATTAATACTTCCTTGCCTTGGCCGCACCGAGTTAGATATGCAAGCAAGCGGCAAACAATTTGTCACCGTAGAAAACTCAATGGGTGTAGTACATCAATCGAGAGGAGGCTTAAAACCTGCATCGCCATTTTTACTAAGCGAACCCAAAATAGTAGCACAATTAGCCAAAGCTACACTAGGCAAAAACTCAAAAACAGATTGGAATAAGTTGGTAGATAATTATGATAATACCAGAGATGCGATAGAAAAAGTAATTCCAGGTTTTGAAAATTACAATAAGCGAGTACGCAAAAAAGGAGGATTTTATTTACCCAATTGCGCTAGAGATGGCGACTTTAAAACGGCAAGTGGCAAGGCGCAATTTTCGGTAAACGCCATATCACAACACCAATTACAAGCCGACCAATATTTAATGATGACGATTCGCAGTCACGACCAATTTAACACCACCATTTACGGCTTAGACGACCGCTACCGAGGCATTTTTAATGGACGTAGAATTGTACTCATTAATCCAGACGATATGGAAGCTGCCCGTTTGGTGCAAGGAGATTTTGTAGATTTGGTAAGCACCTATGATGGCGTAGAACGGATTGCCCAATATTTTATGGTGGTGCCTTATAATATTCCGCAGCAATGTATCGCCACTTATTTTCCTGAAGCCAATGTGCTGATTCCTTATAATCAGTTTGCGGATAGAAGCCATACGCCTATTTCTAAATCTGTTGTGGTTAGGGTGCGGTTGGTGGATTAAGAGTAATATTGATTTTCTCATTCGTTTAAGTAGAGGAGGGGCAGCTTTGTCCTAACCATACAATTACAACACTAGCATTCATGGAATTAAGTTTGCCTCTGCCATTTGGTAGGGGCTTTTTTTATTTTACCTTGTTTGCCTAATTATTCCTAGACAAATGGTAACTAAAATTCAAAATAGTAGTCATCAATAGGTTTGTCTTTAGCATTTTTTATGCTATTTTTAACCTTTTAAAATCATCTTCCAAAAAAACTAGATACTATGAAAGGCAGGAATATACATGTGTTTGTTATGCTTGTTTTAATTTTAAATGTACTAAGTGTTTATGGCCAAAAAAATATGCATATCCCTCCCGAAAATGAAATTAAAAAAGCTCCTTTATGGGCGCAACTAATGTATCAAGATGGTCCTTGTGTGCAAGAGGTTGATGACTTGTACAATGCCTATTATAAAAAACAGCCTTTCCAAAAAAATTACCATACCCAATACTATAAAAAATGGCGCAAACTAGTAGAACCCTACATGGATGAATTAGGTTATGCCCAACTTCCTTCCTTTGAAGAAAAAAGAGCAACTCAACTTGCTTACCAAGAAAAAATAGAACGACTTACAGCTAAAAATAATCAAGCTAAACAGAGTAATATTTGGACTTGCCTAGGCCCTTTTGAAACCTATACCCGTGCCAACGATGGCTTGCCACAAATGCCTGTATCTTGGCAATCAAATGTGTATACGATTAGCCAATCATTAAGCAATCCTAATGTACTTTTTTGTGGTACAGAAGGGGGCGGTATGTTTAAAACCATAGATAAAGGTCTTAATTGGGAACCTACTGGTTTTGATGAAGCCATAGAAACAATTACCGCTATTGCCGTAGACCCTACCAATGAAAACATCGTGTATGCTAGTTCGGGAGATTTTATTTATAAAACTAGCAATGGAGGTAGTGATTGGGCAGTTGTACACAGTCAAGCGAATTTAAATGGAAATGAAATTATTATTAGTCCTACAGATAATCAAATGGTGTTGCTAACTGGCGAAAACGGTTTGCTGCGTTCTACTGATGGCGGCAATAATTGGAACCTCGTTTTAACAAGCCCCTGCTGGGATGTGAAATTTAAAACAGATGATGCCAACACGGTTTTCATCTTACAAAAAAACGAAACCCAAAATATTTGCGAGTTTTATAAATCTACCGATGCAGGTGCTTCCTTCACCCTCCAATCAAATGGCTGGTATACATCTACCGATCCTGACAGAAATGATGGCGGCGCAAGAATGGCGGTTACGGATGCGGATGCGAATCGTATTTATGCATTTTTAGGCGGGCAAGCCAAAGCTGGAGATGCAGGTTTTATTGGTTTGTATCGTAGTGATGATGCTGGAGAATCGTGGTATTTACCAAATGGTCCCATAGGCGGCCCTTATCAAGATGCAGATGCAGGAACAGGCACAACACAACACTGGAATTTAATGGGGGCAGCACCTCCAACAGATTACACACAAGGTTATTACGATATGGATGTAGAAGCAGATGATGCAAATGCGGACAATGTAATTTTAGGAGGCGTAGGAATGTATAAGTCAACTGACGGAGGAAATACTTTTGAATATTTAGGCGGCTTTGGCGGCACATTATCTTTCTTGCATCCTGATTTGCAGGAAGTAGAATTTAATGGCTCGGATATGTGGATGACAACAGATGGAGGTATTGATTATTCCACCGATTTTTTTGCTAGTAAAGAATCACGTAAAAATGGTATTTCTGCCGTAAACTTTTGGGGATTTGATACGGGCTGGAATGAAGATGTATATGTAGGTGGACGTTATCACAACGGCAACACGGCACGACACGAAAATTACCCCGATGGCCAAAGTTTGCGAATGGGCGGTGCAGAACAAGCAACAGGCTATGTAAATAAAGGCGATAATGTTAAAGTCTATTTTTCTGATATTGGAGGAGGTAAAATTATTCCTCGACAATTTGACCAAAACGTAAGCAGCTTTGCCGTTTCTAAAATGCCTAACGAAAGTTATTTCTCGGTAAACTATAGCGAAATAAAACACGACCCTCGTTACTTTCACACCTTGTATTTAGGCAACGAAAACCAACTGTGGAAATCAATAGATAATGGCGCAACTTTTACATCCATAGGTACCTTTGGTACGGATTCCGACCATCCAATTCATGCCATTGAAGTATCAAGAAGTAATCCCGAAATCATCTATTGTCACCAAAAAAGAGGGTATTGGGATGATGGCTTATTATGGAAAACAAGCGATGGTGGTGATACTTGGACTTCCATTAATTACCCAACTGGCAGAAGCGGCAATGTGAGTTTGGCTTTAAGTCCCACAGATGAAAACGAATTGTGGATTGCCTTTAAACAACGATGGAATGATGGTGATCCTGTAGTTTATAAAACAGACGATGGAGGCACTACTTGGACCGATCTTAGTAGCCCTATTTTAGATGGGGAGAACTTACATTATATCCTTGCTCAATACGGTACAGATGGCGGTATTTATCTAGGGACAAATAAAACAATTTACTACAAAAACGACAATATGCCCAATTGGGATTTATATGCATCTGGCTTGCCATTGGTGATAGAAACCAATCGTTTACGCCCTTTTTATAGAGATAGTAAAATACGTTTAGGAGCTTACCGCAGAGGCGTATGGGAAGCACCCCTATACGAAGATTTTTTACCAATAGCACAACCTATGGTAGAAAAAAATTATTACGCTTGTACCATAGATACCGTTCGGTTTTCCGATTTTTCTGCCTTAAATCATAATGGTGCTACTTGGCAATGGGATTTTCCTGGAGCTACTTGGGTGAGTGATGCTACAACCTACAACCCCGAAGTGTTGTACAATGAAGCGGGCACTTATGATGTGGGTTTAATAATTATAGATGGTGCAGGGAATACTAGTAATAAAATTTTGGAAGCTGCCATAACTATTGGTAATGAATGCCGAGTTGATGATAGTGCAATTAATGCTATGGAATGTTATGGTGAAGGAGATTATGTACAAACACAAACTGTTAATATTACAGACAATACCTTAAGCTTTGTAGCTTGGGTAAAACCAAACGGCATACAGCCCGATTATACAGGTATTGTATTTAATGATGAGGAGAGTATAGGCATGAATTTTAGAGGAGGCAATAACACATTGGGCTATCATCATCCCGACGGAGCTTGGTGGTGGGATAGTGGATTAATTGTACCTGCCGATGAATGGTCGCATGTAGCCTTTGTGGTTGCTCCAAGTGGTGTTACGGTATATGTAAATGGGCTAGGAGTTACGCATAACCTAACAACAAATAATTTCAATTTAAGCACCTTTAAACTAGGGAGTTATAAAGGATGGGGAGGGCGTAATTATACTGGCTTAATAGATGAAGTAAGTATATGGGATAAAGCATTAAGCACGCAAGAAATTAGAGAAATGATGCATCATACCCTAGCAGGCACAGAAGCTGATTTGGTGCACTATTTTCAATTTAATGAAACTACTGGTTCCCAAATTTTGGATAAAGTACAGGGACGACATGCAAGCCTCGTCAGTAATGCTGCTCGCAATATATCTTGTGCGCCTTTAGGCATTGGCACAAGTCAAACCCAAACAGAAACAAGTGGAGTAGTTGATTTTTCCAATAGCAATATTGCTATCAATTACAGTGCAGAAAGTGGGGCAAATGTAACCGCCTCCATCATCCATACAGCCCCTTGTAATACGGCTGGCATTAGCAGTAACGAAGCCCTACTCGATAATCAATATTTTGTCGTTACCCGCTACGATACAGGCGGAACTGCCCTAGGCTCCATCAGCTTTGAAATAGCCGAATATTTGGCCGAAATTTACGAATCACAACCTAGCAAAATTAAACTATACGGACGAGCTAAAACCTCCGATGATACATGGACTTATATTGGTGATGCAAGCAGTGTTGATGCCCCAAACAGTACCGTCAGTTTTAACAATATTGGTAATTTTAATCAATTTGTATTGAGTAGAGATAAAGAGGTGATCCTAAAAGCAAAAGTATTTTTGGGTGGTTTTGATGCAGGCAGTAACAGTATGCACACACAATTAAATGAAAACAATTTACTACCAAACACACAAGCCTATCAAGGCAGTCCATGGAATTATACTGGCACAGAAAGCAGTAACAACTTTGCTGCCGATGTAGTAGATTGGGTACTGCTAGAAATTAGAGACGAAAACGACCCGAATATCATAATAGAACAACGTGCAGGATTACTCTTGAATACTGGAGATATTGTAGCCGTAGATGATAGGCAAAGTGGTGTACTATTTTACACCTTAACAGCAGGCACTCCCTATCATATAGTTGTTAGGCATCGCAATCATTTAGATATTATTAGTGAAAATCCAATCAACTTACCTAATAGTACCATTTTTGATTTTAGTGTGCCAGCCAATATACTAGGAGGGCTTTCACAACTCAACGATTTAGGTAATGGCAATTTCGGATTAATAGCAGGCGACTATAATGCAGATGGCATTATTACCGTAAGCGATTTTAATGGATATGCCGCACAAATAAGTCTTATCAATATTTATTCCGCAGCCGATTTTGATGGGAATAATGTTATTTCGGTGGGAGATTTTAATGTGTTATCGCCTAATATTAGTCGAATAGGCGTGCCTTTGATACGGTATTAAGGAGGTAGGTCTTGTAATTACAAAATTAGGTGTT
>JAHDBT010000310.1:0-1311 GCA_020630215.1 Bacteroidota bacterium | reverse complement strand
GTGCCTTTGATACGGTATTAAGGAGGTAGGTCTTGTAATTACAAAATTAGGTGTTTAGTGAAAAGGGGAAAATCTAAATTGGTGGTGGTTAGGGTTAGGTTGATGCAAATAACTCATCCCAAGGAATATGGTTGTGTGTAGATTTTATGCAACTACATTTTTTTACTAACTCGGATTGAAATTTACCTCCCATATTAACAGTAGTAATTTCATAAGGTGCTCTATTTCTTTGAGGACGAATGCCTTTATTTTGACTAGTGGGACGTTTGTAAATGAAAACGATGAATTGATAGCTGCTTATTTGTAAGGGAGATGAGTTATCTTTGAGATGGAAGGTATTATAAAGTTGTATCAGGTAGTCTACAAAAAGTTTACTATTCATCAATTGATTTTCATAGCCGCCAGCACTTGATTTTAATTCTCCAAAAATAATATGTAGCCCATTATTATCATTGTGAATAATGATGCCATCACAGCATTTATTAATTTGATTTTTTTCTGAATTATTTAGCAGATTATTTCTTACAGGAAGTAGTTTGCACGATTTTTCACTACAAGCTTTTGTTTTTTTATCAGCAGAAAAAGTAAAAGAAGAATCAGGAATATTAGTAATAATTACTTCCTTTAAATTGGTGTTTACAGGATTATTTTCTTCTTGAATGCGAACTTGTTTTCCTTTAATAGGAATAATTAATTGTGGATTTAATAAGGATTGTAAAGACATTTTATACAAGGGTTTGATTTATACAGTTTGTTTTTCTACGGCACTAGCGATTCTATTAGAAATTTCATTTATTTGAAGAATAGCTTCATCAAAGCCACTTTCTATCATGCCAAGTTCATCCGTTTTTACTAGTGTTACACCTCCATCTTTTACTATATAAGCTTTGAGTTTTTCAGCAGCTAGTATTTCATCTTTGGTGTAACCGAATTCCTTCATCAATGCTTTTTTCTCAGGGAAATCATTTTCTAAAGTTAGTAAATTATTTAGTTCTTTAATGATATAATCGCTATGCGTAGTTATAAAAACTTTAATGCCTGCATTAACCAATTTAACCAATAACCTAGCAATTTTAATTTGGTTTTCGGGATGTAAATTTAATTCGGGTTCATCAATAAATAAAATACTATTTTTTGTTGCTTGATGTTTGAGCCAAAAGTGCAAATCAGATAAAGTGCGAACAGAGGTAGAAGCCATATAGTAAGGTAATGTTTTTTTAGCTTTTTTATCCCGAACCAATACTTGTCCATCGTTTACAATATACTCAATACCAAGCATTTGCTCAATATATTTAATGATTTTTGGATGTT
>JAHDBT010000309.1 GCA_020630215.1 Bacteroidota bacterium | reverse complement strand
GGAGGCTGGACCGGGCAGCAGGGTCGAGCGTCCTCGCTTGAGCCAAAGGGGGTCAAAGCCTCCTGGCTTGTAACAAAAAATATAAACCACTTCGATAAACATGTCTTTTTATTCCTATCAAAAAACACTAACTTTGTTTACACATAATCATCCTACAAAAATAAAAAACCATTCACCCAATGAAAACACCACTACCATTCCTACTATTTGCCCTATGCTGCTACCTACTAGCTAACCCAAACACCCATGCACACCGCAGCATAAAACACACCCTAGCTGCAACAAACACCGCTCAAGCCCAATGCCTACTGCTAGAAAAAGCAGCAAACCTACACACCCAAATATTTTTTAGCAACACAAATACCACTACCAAGTTCCCCTTGCTAAATACCCAAAATACCAACCAAGACAGAGGCATGAAAGTAGCCAACAAAAAACTAGCCCTAGTAATAGGCAACGGCACCTATATGGATGGCGGTTCTTTAGACAACCCCGTAAACGATGCCGATGCGATGACCACCGCCCTACAACAACTAGGCTTTAAAGTACGCCCTTACAAAAACCTAAACCAAAAACAACTAAAAAAAGCCATCAACGACTACGGCGATGAACTAAAAAAAGGCAACTACGACATCTCCCTATTTTTCTACGCTGGACACGGCCTACAAGTAAACGGACAAAACTACCTAGTACCCACCGATGCCGCCCCCAAAAGCCAAAACGATGTAGACGAAGACTGCATAAGAGCCAGCAAAGTATTAGGAAAAATGGCCGATGCTAACACTATAGTAAATATTGTAATGCTAGATGCCTGCCGCAACAACCCCTACGAACGGAGTTGGACCCGCACTACACAAGGCAAAGGATTGAATTTTATGCATGCTCCTAGCGGTACTATTATTGCCTATGCAACCTCCCCAGGTAAAACTGCCGCTGATGGTAGCGGTAACAATGGACGCTACACCGCTGCCGTTTTAAACCACATACATACCCCCAATATTACGATTGAGGAGTTTTTTAAAAGAGTACGTACAAGTGTGCAAGATGAAAGCAGTTACGAACAAACCCCGTGGGAAAGTACTTCTTTAACAGGTAATTTTTATTTTAAGGAGGAAGTAAAAACAGTAGTAGTAGAGGAACGGAAAGAAGATAAGAAAAAATATATGCCACCTACGCCAAAGCCCAAAACAAAACCAACCAACCCCATAGACCTTATTGAGTACAATATGGTATATGTAGAAGGCGGTACTTTTGATATGGGCTGCACGAGTGAACAAGGGAGTGATTGCGGAAGTGATGAAAAGCCTGTACACCAAGTTACGCTAAGCAATTTTTATATCAGCAAATACGAAGTAACACAAGCGCAATGGAAGGCAGTTATGGGCAAAAACCCAAGCCATTTTAGTGGCTGTGACGAATGCCCTGTAGACAATGTAAGTTGGGAGGATATACAGGAATTTTTAAAGAAACTAAGCCAACAAACAGGCAAAAATTACCGCTTGCCTACGGAAGCTGAATGGGAATTTGCTGCTAGGGGAGGAAATAGGAGTAAAGGTTATAAATATGCTGGTAGTAATGATATTGAGGAGGTCGCTTGGTATTGGAAAAATTCAGGGGATAAGGAACTAAGTGGTGATTGGGATTATGATAAAATGATGGAGAATAATTGTAAAACACATGTTGTTGGAACTAAGAAAGCTAATGAGTTAGGCATACATGATATGAGTGGAAATGTTTGGGAATGGTGTAGTGATTGGTATGGTAGTGACTATTATGCGAGTAGTGCAAGTGCAAATCCAGAAGGAGCATCTTCAGGCAGCTATCGTGTGTTGCGTGGCGGTTCGTGGAGCTCCGATCCTGACTACGCCCGTGTTGCTAATCGGTACGACTACTACTCGCTTAGCAGGGCCAGCCACTACGGGTTTCGCTTGGCCTATAGTTATTAGTAGACCTCCATCATGCAGCAAGCAAGAGCAGGCAAAGAGCAAGAAGGGAAGACACGCAATGGAGTCTATTTGTGGAGCAATAGCTAGGCGGAGCAGCTATTAGCGAGGCAAATAGTACGGAATGGAGTGTGTCGTCAGGGGGTTTGGGGGCTTGCCCCCAAAAATGGGGAGGCATATGGGTTTTATTTTAATGTTATGTTTTTTGTAGATGGATAGATTTCGTATTTTAAAATAATTTTCTTTATTTGTTACTCTTTTTTCTTCTTTGTTGTCAGAATCACAGATTGTAAAGGATTACACAGATGACACGGATTTTTAGGTGGCGAGTAAAAAAAATCCGTGTCATCCTTTAATCTGTCGTAATCTGTGATTCTGATAATAGGGATACTGCGTTTTTTCAATTCCCTACATTGTGTACAGCATTTAAGGGGTAAGGAACTAAACAACTACCCAAAATTTACTTTTAACAACATTAGGAAATCTCGTAGAGATGACCGACATTGTAGCCTTGGAATTTATGCTAGGGAAATAATGCAGCCCCTAATTAATTGGCTGATATATGGAAGCAAAAAATAATTCAAACTAAGTATTTGTATTTAAATAATCAACACCTTTGTACAACAGAAAAAAAGAGCGGATTATCGTTCTTATAGTAGGTCGAAGTAACTGTACTTTCTATCTCCAGATAGAAAGCAAAAGCCAGTATTTTGAGGTTCGTAATCAACTGCCGAGCAGCAAGCCTTTTACAATCGGATTGCAAGTACTTAGGGACGGACACTTATTTATTTTGCGTTCCTTAAATAAGTTGCTTCGACTGTCTGTTAAGATGTTTATTGGTAGTTCGGGTAAGCTGTATTCTATCTGGAGATAGAATGTGCAGGTGCTTCGAACTTCGTTTTGTTTGCAAGTATTTAGTTACAGTAGGACAACTCAAACATCAGCAAGAAAAAAACAATAAAGCAATTCAACAATAAAACAATTCAATAATTTAAACCATATGCCAAAAGCAATCATTATCGGCGCAACCTCTGGAATAGGAGAAGCCCTCGCCAAAAAAATGGCGCAAGAAGGATACGAACTCGGACTAACAGGTCGTAGAGTAGAAAAATTAGCAGTACTACAAAAAGCCCTATCTACAAGCGTACATATCCAAAAAATGGACGTAACTTTGTTCGACGAAGCTCGGCAACAATTACTCGATTTAATCCAGAAAATGGATGGGGTAGATGTAGTTGTCGTTAATGCAGGTATTGGCTGGGTTACTACCAAATGGGAAAACGAACAAGCTATTATTAATACCAATGTTACGGGGTTTGTGGCTATTGCTAATGCGGCCTTCCATTATTTTAAAACCCAGCCAAAAGGAAAAGGACATATCGTAGGTATTTCTTCTGTAGCTGCGGTGCGAGGCGGCGGGCAAATTCCGTCGTACCATGCTAGTAAAGCATTTATATCGAGTTATATGGAAGGCTTGCGGTATAAAGCTCTTAAAAAAGGATGGGATATTGCCATTACCGACATCCGCCCTGGCTTTGTAGAAACGCCAATGACCGAACAAAACGACGTGATGTTTTGGGTAGCAACTGTCGATAAAGCCGCCCAACAAATACTAAACGCCACCAAAAGAAAAAGCAAAACCGCCTACATTACCAAACGTTGGCGATTGGCTGCTTGGTTGATGCGTATTTTGCCCGATGCAGTTTATAGTAAAATGTAAATACGCCTAAATACTGCTACGTTTAATAAAAATGCTGGGTAGGCAATTGCAACTACGACTAAATATTTTTGCCTAAAATTAAACCTTTTACTAAATTTGCAATCTAACACTTATCTATCCTAATTCACACTCATTTCTACTCCATTTTATCCACTTACACACATCAAATTATTCAATCAAACAAATTTTATTGAGATGAAAAAAATTTTCTTTTTAACTTTGTTAATGTTGGGATTTTCCGCTATTAATCTTACAACAATACAAGCACAATCATTAGAAGAATTAAAAGCTCGACAAGAAGCAGAACGGGAAGCGATGAAAGAAGCGCAAAAAGCCGAACGAGAAGCTATGAAAGACCAAGCGAAGTATGAAAAAGAACGCCAAAAGCATGAGCAAGAAATGGAGAAAGAACGCATTAAGCACCAACGAGAAATGGATAAGTTGGAGCGAGAACACCACAAAGAGCTAGATAAAATTAGAAATGATAAAGACTACAAACACGACCACAAAGGAAAAGGTAAAGGACACCACAAACACGACCATAAAGGAAAAGGTAAAGGACATCATAAGCATGACCATAAAGGCAAAGGCAAAGGTAAATACAAAGATTATAAAGACTACGACTATGACGATAATGAGTACGAAGACGAAGGTAAGTCGAAAGATTATAAACAATACGAAAATGATAGAGGCAAAGGTAAGGCTAAAGATTACAAATCTTATGAAGACAAACCTAAACGACCCGTTTTCGATGAAAATGGCCGTCCTATTCCTCGTCCTGTAAAATCAACAGATTATGAGAAAGAAAAGCAAAATGACGATTAGGAATTAATCGCATCCATTTGCTCAATCATAAAAATCCCGTTACTATTCAGCATTCGCTAAATAGGAGTATAAAGTAGAAGGTACGCTTCGCTTTAGGTAGAAAGAAGGCTTCAATTTGGCTATTTGTTCGGCTGTTTTTAGTATCGCCTAATCACTTACCTACAAAACGTGCATAGGGAGTCGTCTTTATATATTATACAAAAGTACTTTCTAATCGTTGCTGAATAGTAACAAAATCCCCTAAATTGATAGTTTAACCTTATCAGTTTAGGGGATTTTTGTTTTTTGTTGAACAAGGCTACGAAAAAAACACGTCCATTTCCCCTAGTAATAAACCAATGTCTTTACCTTGATTCATCCCATTATAAAAGGCATTGTTAATCGACTTATCCAGCACTTGCCCGTCCCTAATTTTTATTAAATGTGGAAACCTTTGATAGTGTTTTGCAGTTAGCAACAGCCTAGCCATAAACGCAGGCGGATAATCAGAAACGGGTGTTTGTCCATCTAAAAAAATAAGTTGGATATTACCGTTTAGTTGTGGCAAAATTTGTTGTTCAATATAGGCTAAACTGTTATTTCGGTTGTTATAACAAAAAAAGTTTTTTCCTTCTAAAGAAGCTAAAAAGGGTTGGTAAGCCTTTAAAAAAGCCTGCTCTTTTTGGTTGTGATGGCGTTTTAAATAACCTAAAAAAGGCATAAAAAAAATGCCAGCTATTCCGCCAACAATTAGTAGCGGAATACCTAGCAAAATGTGTTTTAATTTTTTCATTTTAATGATTTATAGCCAGCCGTAAAGCAATACAACCATAAAACAATTTAACAGTAAAAGCAGTTCAATTATTTTGCGTCCCTTACTTCAAACTAGCCTCTAACTTAATAACGGCAGCTTGTAATTTACCTTTATCTTCCTCAATCAAAGCACCATCTACCATTTTCTCAAAGAAATTACCCAAGCTATAAGTTGCCACAATTTCGGCTCCTGCATACGGGAAAATTTTCTCTAAAATTTCTCGGTTAGATTTTCCGCCATTAGCACCAGGGGAGGTACTCATTAGCAACATCGGTTTATTGCCAAAACGCACTTTATCTACTCGGCTAAACCAGTCAAACAAGTTTTTAAAAGCGGCAGGCACTAAGCCATTGTACTCTGGCGACGAAAAAATAAATGCATCAACCGCATCTACTTTGGCTTTAAAATCTAAAATTGCTTGCGGTAGTCCGTCCGATTTTTCGAGGTCTAAAGAATAAATAGGTAATTCGTAATCTCTAATATCGGCTACTTCTACGGTTGCTACGTTTGGGTTTACCAAACTACCTGCATAAATGGCTAATTGCTGGTTAATAGAAGTAGAACTGTTGCTGCCCGAAAAGGCCATTATTTTTTTCATAATATAATTAAAGTTGTAAGTTGTTTATTTATTTCGTAGGATCTTTGTTGTTGTGTCTGTAGAGAAAATTCATGAATTTTCTCTACCACGCCATCAATTTTTCCCTTTTTATTTTTTCACTAATCAAATTTATAACAAAAAAAACGACAGTAAGTTTAGGAACTACTGTCGTTTCTTTTAGGCTATTTATTTTTGTTTAAATACTTTCTACCTTATACAAAAGTACTTGCTACTAAAAACCTACCTTCTACCAAACGGCATCCCTTTAAAAGTACGTCCTGCCGAAGCCATTTTGGTAACCGTTTTCAGCATTTTACGCATATCGTAAAACTGTTTAATAAAGTTGTTTACTTGCTGAATGCTATTGCCACTACCCGCAGCAATTCGTTTTTTACGAGTCGCATCTATCGAGTCGGGGTTGGCTCTTTCGTGTGGGGTCATAGATAAAATCATGGCTTCGATGCGTTTAAATTGCGATTCATCAATTTCTACATCTTTTAAGGCTTTGCCCATGCCTGGAATCATGCCTACCAAATCTTTAATATTACCCATTTTGCGTATTTGCGCCAATTGCGCTAAGAAATCGTTAAAGTCAAATTTGTTTTTAACAATTTTCTTTTGGAGTTTTTCCGCTTCTTTTTCGTCAAATTGGTGTTGCGCTCTTTCTACAAACGAAACAATATCCCCCATGCCTAAAATACGTTGCGCCATACGGTCGGGATAAAAGGCATCAATCGTATCCATTTTTTCGCCGTAGCTAATAAACTTAATGGGTTTATCTACGGTGTATTTAACCGAAAGAGCAGCACCCCCTCTTGTATCACCATCTAATTTGGTAAGTACTACACCGTTAAAATCGAGCTGTTCGTTAAAGGCTTTGGCGGTGTTTACGGCATCCTGTCCTGTCATCGAATCTACTACAAATAAAATCTCACTTGGAATAATGGCATCTCTAATTGCGGTAATTTCCTTCATCATTCTTTCATCAACTGCTAAACGACCAGCCGTATCCACAATTACCAAATTTTGCTTATTCAGCACCGCTAAATCAATACCCCGTTGGGCAATACCTACGGGGTCTTTGCTTACGGCTTCGGAGTAAACAGGCACACCAATTTGCTCGCCTAAAATTTTTAACTGCTCAATTGCCGCAGGACGATACACATCACCTGCAACTAATAAAGGGCGTAAACCTTGACGGTCTTTAAGCATTTTGGCCAGCTTTGCGGTAAAAGTTGTTTTACCCGAACCTTGTAAACCTGCAATCAATACAATAGATGGGTTACCACTTAGGTTCATTGGCGTAACTTCGCCACCCATTAATTTGGTTAACTCATCCTGTACAATTTTTACCATTAACTGTCCAGGTTGCACAGCGGTTAATACATCTTGTCCTAGTGCTTCTTCTTTTACTTTGTTGGTAAAGTCTTTGGCAATTTTATAGTTCACATCGGCATCAACCAAGGCACGTCTAATTTCCTTAATGGTAGATGCTACATTTAACTCGGTAATTGCGCCTTGTCCTTTAATATTTTTAAACGCCCGGTCTAGTTTATCTTGCAGATTCTCAAACATATCGTTTATTGTTTTTTTATGCTGATTTGATTGGTGTAGTAGGAGATACTTCGTTCTAGTTTTGCATAAATGCAAATTGGGTGCAAATATACGCTTTTTTAGGCAATGATAAAAAGGAAAGCGGGGAGGATAGGAGAATGTTTTGCGAATTGGTTGATATTATATTTAGCAGCAGGTGTTTTTGTAGTAGGAAGACCGAATGGCATAAGGACATAAAAAAAGTGTTTAAATGGAAGATAAGGCGGATCCATTCAAACACTAATGGTCTTTCTTGCAAAAGACTTACTACTAAGTTAAACCTATTTTTTACAAGATGCAAGTTTTTTTTTGTATTGGAAGGATAACATTTTATACTGCCTTTGATTTTAGTCCTGATCTATCGCTAGGAAAAATGCCTTTCGGTCATCGAGCGTAGTCGAGATGCCCAAAAGATTACCTAGCAACCAAAACAAGGTAGCCGTTTAAATGCCAAGCACTCCACATCTATAATTTCTTCAATTCGGGGTCATCCTCATAAGCGGCATTAATATGGCAGAGGTGATCGAGTGTGGCAGAAAAAAGGTCAAATAAGGCATGGAGTTGACTCATGTCTTTAATAAGTCCACGTACTTTAAATTGCAGTTCGTCTACATTTTTGTCGAAGGTTTTGTTGAACCAGTTATTATCGACAGGGGAGGTGATGCCGAAATGAATACGGGGTTGATCATGTAGTAAGTCGCGGATTTTTTCATTGCTGAACAGCTTCCAGAGTTTATGTTCGTCGTTGCCTTTTATTACAAACGCATCGTCAAAAGCTTGATCGCCTATTTCTACATCTTGCATTCCTAATGCTCGTCCTAGTGGGCTAAAAAAGCTTTCTCGGTATATCGAAAAACGAAAGCCATCTTTGTTAATGTAGGGTGCACGTATGCGGGTGTATTTAGTGGTGCTTTTTCCCGAAGAAACTACATACACATCCAAAGTAATGGTCCAGTTGGCATGTCTGGCAATTACTTTTCCTCTTCTATCCCAAAATCCATCATCATTAAAATTACCGCCAATCTCTTTGGCAAAATCTGCCCATATTGTTTTGCGGCTAGGACCAAAAATTTTTTCTAGTAGATTCATATTAACAGGGTATTTGGTTCTTAGTAACGCATAAAAAATAAATCCGTCATTTCTACTTGATCTTTTGCACTTAT
>JAHDBT010000308.1 GCA_020630215.1 Bacteroidota bacterium | reverse complement strand
CTTGCCCAAACTTTTAAATCGTAATTGGCAATAGCTGCTTGCCATTTTTCGGGATGCGTAAAAGTGTAGGTGCTGTTAGGAGCTATGTTGAGGTTGTGATAGGTATAACTGTGTACCGTTTCCTCGTTTACTTGCCAATGTAAGGTTAAGGATTGGATGGGAGTGTCCCCATCATTTTTTACTTGGCTGGTAATAGGATGTGTGCCTACTTTAGTATAGCGATTTAAATCTACTGAAAGTACTTGTAGCGACGCATTTTGGGCCATTATAAAAGGGCTGATGCTTACTAGGCAACAAAAAAGTAATAGTATATTTCGCATGTTATAAATAGATTAGAAGAAAGGCAACAAAAAATGACGTGTTTATCTAATCCCTTTACCCTTTTTTGGGGTATAGGAGAAGTAGGTACTTAGAAGGTTTAGCTTTGCTTTACCGCTTAAAAGTGTTAAGTACTTTTTCTGTTAGATTAACTGGTCAAAAAATTACCTTGTGAAATGATTAGAAATAGATGCAAATACTATGCTATTTACGGCATTTTAAGGATGCAAAAATGTAATCTGGCAAACAAATGATATAATAGGAGGGAAGCTTGCTGGTTTTGAAATGCTTAGGAGAGCAAAAGTTTAAAGGAGTAAGAACAGGTAGTATTTTGGCTTAGTGAAATAGAAAAGGAAGTGGTACTTTTGTAATTACTTAAACAATGCAGCCCCAAAAAGATTGCATAGTAAAGTCAAATTATTAACATTAAGGGATAATAAGTACCTCCTAATTTCTTGGCAACATTATTTTGATTACTTTTAGAACTTATTGGGGATTTTTGTACTACCCCTAGCATCACCAGATTAACTACTTATGATTTTTAATGACTTATTAAACAGTTTAGTTTGTACTCAAATTAATACAACAGTATTATTGCCATTGCTCTTACAATATGGAATGAATTTGCTGTTTACCTTTATTATTGTGTTTCTTATTTATAAACGCAACAGTAAAGATGCCAACTATATTTTTACCTACTGTACCTTTAATACCATGATTTTCTTTATTTGCTACCTAATGATGCGAGTAGAGCTAGGAATAGGTTTCGCCTTTGGTTTGTTTGCCTTGTTTTCGATTATGCGTTACCGTACCACAACTATACAAATTAAGGAAATGACTTACCTTTTTGTAGTCGTATGTATTGCCGTAATGAATGCTTTAGGAATGCAAGATTTTGGAATAGCGGTACTCGCTATTATTAATGTATGTGTAGTTAGTATTTTATTTTCACTCGAAAAAATACTTTTTCCAGAACGGTTGGAACAACAGTTGGTAGTATACGAAAAAATTGAGCTAGTAAAAGCCGCAGAAAAAGAAGCTTTAATAAACGACTTAAAAGAAAGAACAGGATTGGATATTGTAAGTTACGAAATTGAAAGAGTTAATTTTTTAAATGATAGTGCCGATTTGTTAGTGTCTTACCGTCCTGCTTAATCTTAGTAAAAAAGCTTAAACGAGCTTGTTTTTTATAATTACCTCCAGATTGTTATTGCCTTGTAAAGGTTGCATCTTGTTCTGTTAAAAAATCGACACTTTGCCAAAATGCTTTGGTAAAACGCTGTTTTGTTACTATCTTCAAGCTATCAATTAATACCTAATTGTCTTTTTCTTTAAAAAATAGGACAAGTTTATCTAATAAGGAAAAGTACGCGACACTTACTGTGGTGCAGCGAAATACTACCTTATACTCAAAAAAAAGCGTAAACCGCTTAGATAAATCAGGTCAAAAATAGCCATCAGATGAAACATATTCTACTATCGCTTATTTTATGTTTGGGATGCTTAACGAGTACCTATGCACAACAAGCACCCGATTTTACCATTACAGATACACACGGTGATACGCATACTTTATATGCCGATTATCTTAACCAAGGTTATACGGTTGTGTTAGATTTATTTTTTGTAAATTGCGGCTACTGTAATGCATTGGCTTCTTATTTAGAACCTACCTACCAACAATGGGGAGGCGGTAATGGCGACGTACAGTTTTTTAGCCTAAGCCCGAGCGATGCCAATGCTGCCATTATTAATTTTGAGGATCAACATGGCTTAACTTTTCCTGCTGCGGGTATCGACGGTGATGGCGACTTAGCACAAATGCCTTATACGAATGGGGAACTTGGTGAGTCTTATGGCTATCCAACTTTAGTAGTTATTGCTCCTGATGGTTCGATACAAGCTGCTATTGGGGGAGGAGGAGTGCCTAACCAATCAACCATTGACGAATTAAATGAGGAGATTACCAATACAGGCGCAACAGGCGAACCTATTAACAGTTCCTCCGCAATAGCTGCTTCCTTTACTTCCGATATCATAACTGCTTGTGGAAGTGCTACTGTTACCTTTAATAATACAAGTGATAATGGCAATGCTTTTACTTGGTCTTTTCCCGGAGGTACACCCGCAACAAGCACCAATATTAATCCAACAGTAGTATATGATAGTGCAGGTACTTACGACGTTACCTTAGTAGCAACAAACATTAATGGCGATGACGACATGGAGGAAATAGCCGATTATTTAGTGGTATACGATAACCCTACTTTTACAGTAGATGTAAGTGGCAGTACCGCCGAAATAGTGCTAGATGCAAATGTAGCAACACCCGTTGCTTTTGAATGGGCACACGATTCAAGCTTAACAACTGCTAGTGCAGATAACTTAGTTAATGGTACCTACGAAGTAATGGTTACAGATGCGAATGGTTGTGTAAGTATAGAAGTTTTTAGTGTATTGGCAGCAAGTATTGATAATTTAAATAATGTACCAGAAATGAGCATTTTACAAAATATTAATAGCCGCCAAGTTACCATTCAACATTTATTCCCGCTAACCAGCAACGATGTTGTAAGTATTTACGATTATAGTGGGCGTTTAGTACAAACAATGCCATTAACCGCTAGTACACAAACAGTAGACTTAAAAGCCGATTATGCGATGGGTATTTATATTGTGCATGTAGTAGTGAATAATATTCGTTATAGTAAAAAAATTATGCTTAAGTAACGTTTAAAAAATAAATCCGACAATTTGTACGTAGAGGTTTTGTGCTTAGACAAGGCGCAAAACGCAGCCATAGCCTAAGCTACGGCGAGTATTTGCAACGAAGGATAAGTGCAAAAGATCAAGTAGAAATGACGGATTTATTTTTTATGCGTTACTAAGTAACGATTAAATAACAAGTCTAATATAAAACGAATCATTAATTTTACCCGCATATCCTCAATAGTTATTTACATAGCTGTTGGGGATTTTTTTTGAATTCAAAAAAACAATAGTTGTGATTCATCATTTAACATACCATACAACCAAATTCTAAACAGAGCGTTCTTTAATCAATAAAAAAAGCTCCTAAAACGCCCATCAATCAATTACAATCTAATGGAAATTTTAGGAGCTTTAGCTTTTATTAAATTTGCGAGTATGTTTTATTTTCCTTAATCAAACGCTCAAACGCTCAAACGGCGCAGCAAAGCGTAGCCGTCTAAGTACCAACTACCCAGTACCATGTCCCTACTACGAAATAATATCAAAGCCTGTATATTTACGCAATACCTCTGGAATAACAATGCCTTCGGGTGTTTGGTTATTTTCTAGGAGTGTTGCTACAATACGAGGCAAAGCCAAGGCACTACCATTAAGGCTGTGTGCTAGGCGTGTTTTTTTGGTTTCTTTATCTTTAAAGCGAAGTTTCATGCGGTTGGTTTGGAAGGTTTCAAAGTTAGAAACCGAACTCACCTCCAACCAACGTTTTTGCGCTGTAGAGTACGTTTCAAAATCGTAGGTAAGGGCGGCTGCAAAAGAAGCATCGCCACCACAAAGGGTAATAATACGGTATACTAAACCTAATTTTTGCAATAAACTTTCTACATGACGAACCATTTCCTCAAAAGCTACGTATGACTTATCAGGATGTTGTATTTGCACAATCTCCACCTTATCAAACTGATGCAAGCGGTTTAAGCCTCTCACATGCTTGCCATACGAACCCGCCTCTCGTCTAAAGCAAGGGGTATAACCTGTTAATTGAATAGGAAACTCTCCTTCTTTAACAATTGTATCTCTGTATACGTTGGTCAGGGGTACTTCGGCAGTAGGAATGAGGTAAAAATGATCGGCATTGGCAAAGTACATTTGTCCTTCCTTATCAGGCAATTGTCCAGTTCCAAAAGCAGACATTTCATTTACCAGATGCGGCACTTGCAATTCTGTGTAACCAGCGTCTCGTGCTTCGTCTAAAAAAAAGTTGATTAAAGCTCGTTGTAAACGAGCACCTTTATCAATATAAACAGGAAAACCAGCACCTGTAATTTTAGTCCCTAACTCAAAGCTTATAATATTGTACTGTTCGGCGAGTTCCCAATGCGGTTTCGCATCGTCAGCCAAAGTAGGTATAGTGCCGCCTTGTCGCACTACGGGATTGTCTTCGGGCGAGTTGCCTTCGGGTACAGAGGAGTGAGGTAAGTTAGGTAGCAATACTAAGGTTTCCCTAAGTTTATCTTCAACGGTTCGCAATTGTTCTTGGTAGCCCTGCGATTGTTCTTTAATTGTTGCCGATTGTACCTTTAAGGACTCTGCTTCGGCTTGTTTGCCTTGTTTAAATAAATCGCCAATTTCACGAGCAAGCGTTTTGCCTTTATTTAAAGCATCATCGTGCGATTGTTGAAGGCTACGACGTTGTTGGTCTAATGCAATAATATCGTCTACCAACGATAACTGTTGGAAGTGTTTAACGGCCAAGCGTTTTTTTACGTCTTCCGGATTGTTTCTAATTACGCTAAGTTCTAACATTACCTAATATTTTTTTTCTATTAGCAAAGGAATGCAAAGATAGTAAATTTCTAGTTCTAGGATAAAAATAAAACCAACATACCAATTACTGTAGCTATCCTAGTTGCTGCTTTTTTAGGAGCTGCGGCGCAGTTTGTGCTATTTTTTTTGAAAAAATGCTATAATCATTGTAGAAAAATAAACCTCAAACAATAAGCAATATAGCTTTGAGGTTATAAGTACACCGCTTATAACCAACTGAAAGGATAAATAATTCCAAGTTAATAGCCTTTCCAATCATTGCTATTGAGTATAATCCTAAACTAAAGACTTTTTGTGCATCGTTTTGGGTGATAATTTGCTAAAAACCCCTTAATTTAAGGGCTATTATCACGAAATGATCAGGTAATGAGTATTTTTAATACGCTTTCTTGGTTATTACGAAAACTTAACGTAATATTGCAGCGTCACACCAAATTTTAGACACTTCTCTATTTATTATTCCACATAGTTTTTTATTACCACGTATTCATAAACTATCCAATAACAAACTGTTGGTCTTTTCTTCATTTCCTTAAATACATTTCCATATGTACGACATTTTGCAGCTTAACGAGATGTTAGTTCCTGAGCTGAAAGATATAGCCGAAAACCTAAACATTCAGAAGTATAAACGCTTAAATAAGCGAGAACTTATTTTTAAAATTTTAGATGAACAAGCTAGTAAAGCTGAAAGCGCACCTGCTGACTTACCAGCAGAAAAACAAGAGTTAGATGATGACTTAGCAAAACGCTTAGACCGTTCAACTGTTTCTAAAAGAAAAAAAGCAGCGGCTAATTCAGCAGATTTAGACGATGATGTGAAAATTGACCTTGCCAAGGAACGCGATAAAGAACATGATAGAGGGCGTGACCGTGACAGGGAACAAGACCGTGACGATAGAGGTCGGGACCGAGACCGTGATCGGGACGATAGAGGTCGAGATCGGGACCGTGACCGTGATCGGGACGATAGAGGTCGAGATAGAGATCGGGACCGAGACCGAGACCGTGACGATAGAGGTCGGGATAGAGACCGTGACCGTGATGATAGAAGTCGAGACCGTGACGATAGAGGTCGAGATAGAGATCGGGACCGAGACCGAGACCGTGACGATAGAGGTCGGGATAGAGACCGTGACCGTGATGATAGAAGTCGTGACCGTGACGATAGAAGTCGTGACCGAGGACGTGACGATAGAAGCCGAGACCGTGATAGGGACCGAGGACGTGACGATAGAGTCCGTGACCGTGATAGAGAGCGGGATAGCCGAGGACGAGACAGAGATAGCAATGATTACCGTTATAGCGGAAATGATAATAACCGCAAAGAAGAAGATGTTTTTAACATTGAGTTTGACGGCGTAATTACAGGCAACGGCGTGCTAGAAATGATGAGCGATGGATATGGCTTTTTACGTTCGGCAGATTATAACTACTTAACCTCGCCAGATGATATTTATGTGTCGCCTTCTCAAATAAAACTATTTGGACTTAAAACGGGCGATACAGTAAGAGGAGCAATTCGACCTCCTAAAGAAGGAGAAAAATATTTCGCACTACTAAAAGTAGAATCTATTAATGGCAAGCAGCCAGAAGAAGTAAGAGACAGAGTGCCATTTGATTATTTAACACCGCTGTTTCCCGACGAACGTTTTACCTTAGCCAATGCCGCCGATTTATACTCTACCAGAATTATTGACTTGCTAACGCCAATTGGTAAAGGACAAAGGGGCTTAATTGTAGCACAACCTAAAACAGGTAAAACCTTTTTATTAAAAGATATTGCAAACGCCATTGCTAAAAATCATCCCGAAGCATACTTGTTAATATTGTTGATTGATGAGCGTCCAGAGGAAGTAACCGATATGGAACGTAGCGTAAACGGAGAGGTAATTGCCTCTACTTTTGACGAGCCTGCCGAACGACATGTGAAAGTGTCGAATATGGTACTGCAAAAAGCAAAACGCTTAGTAGAATGTGGACATGATGTGGTAATTTTACTCGACTCTATTACCCGTTTAGCACGAGCACACAATACCGTAGCACCTGCATCAGGTAAGGTGTTATCGGGTGGGGTAGAAGCAAACGCTTTACACAAACCTAAAAAGTTTTTTGGCGCAGCACGTAATATCGAAAATGGTGGTTCTTTAACTATCTTAGCAACCGCCCTTACCGATACGGGTTCTCGTATGGATGAGGTGATTTTTGAGGAGTTTAAAGGAACAGGTAATATGGAACTACAACTAGACCGTCGTTTAGCCAATAAACGTATTTATCCAGCTATTGATGTTACCGCTTCTAGTACTCGTAGAGAAGATTTACTCCTAGATAAAGATGTACTACAACGAATCTGGATTTTACGTAATCACTTAGCTGATATGAACACGGAAGAAGCCATGAACTTTATGTTGCAGCATATTAGAGGTACTCGTTCTAACGAAGAATTCATTATTTCTATGAATGGCTAATTTGCAGCTTAATAGCAACAATTAGCTAGAAAAAAACTTATCTAATCTGCTAATTTGGCATTTTGTAATAAAAAAACTATCTTTGCACCCCCAAATAAGGGAAGTGATATTTAATCATGCCTTTATTTGGGAATTCAAAGGTAAATCATAGGAGTGTTAAACACCTATACTAATTAACACTCAATAAATTTGACGCAATGAAACGGACATTTCAACCATCAAGAAAAAAACGTATTAACAAGCACGGTTTTCGTGAAAGAATGGCTACTAAAAGTGGTAGAAAAGTATTAGCAAATCGTAGAGCTAAAGGACGAGCTAAACTATCAGTATCTGACGAGCGAAAACTTAAATAAACCAGTTTACTAGCACAGCAATAACTTGTTTGTGCCAAGTAGTTTTTTTATGTTGTTTGTGTTAATGCTACTGCAAATAACTAAATATAATAAACTAAAGCACAAGCCTTTCGGGGTTTGTGCTTGCTGTATATATAGATGTAGGTACTCCAACTACCTTATTTTTGCACCATTCCTTATATGTAGCCAAGGTTGAGTTATTTAGAAAACGGTGCAATAACTGTTTTTAACCTGTTGCTAAGTATACCCTTATGCAGGAATCTTCTCCTAGATATACCCTTAAAAAGTACGAGCGTTTGAAAAGCCAAAAAATAATTGAAGGGCTTTTTAAAGAAGGAAAATCGGTAGTTATCTTTCCTTTCCGAATTGTTTGGCTACAACGGCCATTGCCTACTCGTTCGCCTGTACAATTTACTGTTACCGTACCTGTAAGAGCTATTCCTAAAGCTGCTCATAGAAACCGCATTAAAAGGCAGGTTAGAGAAGCCTACCGACAACAAAAAGCTTTATTATACCAACCCCTAATAGCACGCAACAATAATGGACAGGAATGTCAAATTGCGGTGATGTTCATCTATCTGGCAAAAAAAGAATTGCCATCCTCATTAATTTTTACTAAATTGACGCAATGTTTAAAGCACATTAGTAAATCATGCATTTAATAAAAACCATATTAGAATACCTGCTATTGCCTATTAAATTTCTATTTATAGGCTTTATTAGGTTTTATCAGGTAGCTATTTCGCCTTATACGCCACCAATGTGTCGCTACAATCCAACTTGTTCGCACTATACTTTACAGGCATTAAAAAAACATGGCATTATTAAAGGTACTTGGTTAGCTATTAAACGCATTGCATCTTGTCATCCGTGGGGTGGTAGTGGCTACGATCCTGTTCCATAGGTAGCTATAAAACGTAATAATGGCAGCCTAGTGGCTCAAAACTTAGGTTTATGAGTCATTAGTGGCTCAAAACTTAAGTTTCTGATGATTAAGTCGCCGTATTTTTTTTCTGC
>JAHDBT010000005.1:40662-44910 GCA_020630215.1 Bacteroidota bacterium | reverse complement strand
TTAGTATAATGTAGAAAGACTAGTCGCTACGCTCATTTTGTAAGTAATGGATTAGTAGACACTAAAAAGCTACCGAGCAAATAGCGAAATCGAAGCCGTCTTTCTACTAAAAACGAAGCGTACCCTCTACCTTCTACTACTATTTAGCGAATGCTAAATAGTAATGGGAGGGTTTAAAAAATCCCTCCTTTTTTAAGCCTAAATTCATCGCTTCCTATTTTGTAACCTGCATGATAGAGTTCTACAATATAGGACCCAACTTGGAAAGGGGTATTTTGTTCCCAATAAATACAGTAGTTGCTTGTTTTTTGCTTATACGGAATGGCAGACACCATGGTGTACTTTATTTCCACTTCCGATTCGGTTAACACTAAATTGCCCGAACCCATTGCTTCGATAGATAACACATCTCCTTTAGGGCCTAAAATACGTAGAAAAATATCTTGCTGACCAGCAGGTACAATAGGGTTTTCTAGTAAATCGAAGCAGACTTTTATTTTATCAGTTTTTTTATAAACATCTGTTTTAACTTCTTTGGTACCTTTTTTCTTGTATTGCACACCTCCTCCAATTACATTTATCACTTGCATAATAGAAGCTCGATCTACTTTTTCGGTGAGTTGTTCTTTTTCTTCTCCTAAAATTTCTTTCTCTGCAGTAACTTCTTTTATTTGTGCGGTTAGGCTTTCTTCTAGCTCATTTTTTTCGGTTGTAACAATTTCTATGGTTTCTATTTTTTGTACAACGGTTTGCTGTAAAGAAGTATTTTCTTCCGTTAATTTTTTATTGTGGAACTCTAAAGCCGTAATTTTTTCTCGATAATCGAAAGCATCTGTTTGCAAAGATTGAATTAAAATATCGGCTTTTTGCAGCTCTCCTTTACTCGCCTTCGACTTCCGTAAAATGCGCTCTATTTCTAGTTTTTTATCTTCTATTTGTGCTTGCAAATCGGTTAAAGCACTATCCAATTGAAGATTCTCTACCTTATAGGTATCCAAATCTTCGAGTACCGAATCGTAATTATTTTGTAAAGACAGTTTTTCATTTTCCAGTACTCCAATCGTTTCCTTTGTATCTTTTTTTAAGGATTGATTGCTATAAAACAATATCCCATTGATTAATAACAAAAGTAAAATCAATACGATATAAATTGCCCGTTTAGAGTTGGTATTGGAGATTTCTGTATTCATGATAATTGTTTGTAATAGTTAGGCGGTATAAGTAAGTGAAATGAAAAAAAGCGAAATTAGACAGTTTCAATAGCACAAACAAATAAACCCGTTTTTTATGAAGCACAAATGTGTCATAAAAAACGAGTTTTGTTATGGAGCTATTTGTTATTTTTTGTAAACATAGATAGATAGCCTTAGTAACGGTTAAAACCTAAGCTTAAGTACCTATAAATAATTGCCTCACAAAAAAAAAAAATTAAGCTTGGATGCGTTTAATTGTACAGCCAATAGATTTAGTTTTGCTAGGATCAATTGGTTTGCCTGATACCATATTTTCCATCGCTTTTTGGATGTAAAAGTCTTTCACCTTGCCTTTATCTTTCTGACTGTCATCAATCGCTCCATTGTAACGAAGTTTCAAGTCTTTATCAAATAAAAACAATTCGGGCGTTCTTGTTGCGCCACAAGCATCGGCTAATTGGTGGTTTTTATCAATTACATAAGGAAAAGAATAGCCTTTTTCTTTAGCGTGTACCACCATTTTTATATGCGAATCATCTCCTTCTCTTTTAGCTTCGTTAGGATTAACAACCACCATTCCGATGTTGTTTTTTTTGCAATACTCATCCATCATTGGATAGCGGTCTTCCCAATCAATTACAAAAGGGCAAGTGTTGCAAGAAAAAACAACCAAGAGTCCATTGTCTTTTTTCAAATCTTTAATAGATACTTGTTTGCCTGAAATATCTTGCATTTTTAAATCAGGCAGAGGTGCTGCTTTGCCAATAGCCATCGTTTTTATTTTGCCTTTATCGGCAGCAGTTTTACTATCGGCTGTTTTAGTAGTAGGAGTTTTTCCCGCATCGGCACCTTTGTTAGCATCTTGTTTTTGGCTATTGCAGCTTACTAGTGCCAACATAGCAATTAAGCAAGCAATTACGTTTAGTTTCATGATTGAATTCGTTTTAATAAAAAAATTTATTGTTATACCAGATCTAAGGTACGTACATTTGTCAATACAATGTAACAAAAGGATGAAATAAATGTTTATTTAGCTGCTATTTTTTATCCTGCATTGCGTTTCTCCTAGTTCTTAGCGCCATAAAAAAAAACCTTCAATGCGATAAACATTGAAGGTTTTTGAATAAATGAAAAATTAAATTATTTTTCGTCAAAAATTATTTGACGAGTTATTTTTTACTTGAATCTCCTATCCTATTGTTTAAGGACACTCTCCATCTGCATAAATCATAAAGCCTGCACATTCGGCTTCGCAAGCATTACCAAAGGTAATTCCGCCAGCGCATACAGGTGCGTAAATAAAGGTGCAAACACAATTTTCGCTGCCACCAGTACCAGTTCCTCCGCCATCGCAGGCACTGTATTGGTCGGCAGTATATCCTTCGCATTCGGCTTCGCAAGCGTTGTTAAAATAAAGTACGGGACCTAGCGGAGAAGTTGTAATACAAACGGGTTCTTCTGTAGTAGGGCAATCACAAGGATCGGGTTCTACGCTGCCGCATTCGCCACTTGTGTAAGTAAAAAAGCCATAGCATTCGGCTTCGCAAGCATTGCCAAAGGTAATACCTGCGGCACATACGGGATCGTAAACGGCATCACAAACACAATCAACAGAAGCAGGACATTCCCCAACTGCATATTCGAGATAGCCTGCACATTCGGCTTCGCAAGCATTGCTAAAGCTTAAACCGCTTGCACATACGGGATCGTATACATCATCACAAGGGCAGGCATCTCCCCCACCCGACGAATCGCACTCCCCCATGCTGTAGCTTGTATAACCATAACATTCGGCTTCGCAAGCATTGCCAAAGGTCATTCCTTCTGCACATACAGGTTCCCATAAGTCGATACAAATACAATCTACCGTGCTGCACTCGCCTTCGGTATAAGAAAAATAGCCTGCACACTCAGCTTCGCACCAATTGCTAAAGGTTATAGAACCCGTACAAACAGGTGCATATATTAACGGACAAGCGCAAGAGGAAGGATTGTCTTCTGGAAAAATTTCGTCCCAGTTAACTTCTTCATCACATGCAGAAAATAGCAATCCCATGCTTAGGCAAAGCAACAAACTAAAAAGAGATTTCAAGTTTAACTTCATTTTATGGTAATTATTGGTGAAATACAAGTGCAAAGTTCCACATTTACTAGGGGTTTTGCAAATGTTTTTTACTACCGCTAGGCAAGAACCTTTTATAAAAAACGTAGAAAGGATACTAATAGTGGTTTACAAAGCCAACTTCCAATAAGCTTATACCGCTGCGTTTGCAATAATCTCTTCCTCTGTAATTTCTCTGGAAGAAGCAGAATAGCCAATAAAAATAGCCAATCCGTACATTAAAAGGGTCATAAAATCGGCCGAGCTAATAACCAAATCAATCATACCGCCCATGCCCATTTCTTGAAACACTGTACCATAGTTAACCCCTGCTTCGTTGCTATAAATAACTACAATTGCCAAAATGTTTCCTAGTACACAGCCTAGTAAAGAAAAAATAGCTCCTATAATTCCAAAAGGAATACTCATGCCTTTTCCTAGTACACGTACAATAAATCCAACAATAATACCCACTACAATAGAAAAGAAAACAAATTGGGTTTCGGTAGCTACGGTTATGGCAGCCCATAATCCGCCCGAAACTAGTGCGCCAATAATGCCACCTACAATTGCCATAGGCATATTTTGCTCTTTTTTAAGGCCTTCCAAATAAGCATTTAGTTTCGTTTCATCAAGCACTATTTCTTCTTGTACTGCTGCTGCCTCCGCTTCGCTTTTTTCAAACAATTCGTGCTTTTTGCCATCGCCTTTCTTGTTGGTTTTACTTTCGTTGGTTTCGTTTTTCAACGGTTCGTCGTTGTTGTTTGTTGTTTTATTAAGTTCTTCACTCATGATTAAAAGGTTTAGTTAGTACCATGCAGCTATTTATTGCTAGTAAGCAGCCCCCCAAAAAAACAAGATAGTATGTTTGTTTAAATTGGGTTATACCTACAGCCTTAAGTTTTACTGAACAGTACAATTTGATTTAAAAATTGTTTAATCAATGATTCTTTA
>JAHDBT010000005.1:23527-40562 GCA_020630215.1 Bacteroidota bacterium | reverse complement strand
TAGCTAATTGGCTTAATGCTTGGTGAATACTATAAATTTGCGGAAGGAGCATTTCTTCGCCATCATTAATAATGATATAATCAGCGAGGTTTATTTTTTCTATTTCGGACATTTGTTTTTCCATGCGTGCAAGAACTTGTTCGGGGGTACTTTTATCTCGCTTCACAACTCTTTGTAGGCGAATGTGTTGGGGAGCGAATACGGTAATTACCTTATCCAACAATTTATACGAGCCACTTTCAAAAATAAGGGCTGCCTCTTTTAAAGTGTAGGGCACCTTGTTTGCTGCTTGTTCCTTCATCCATGTTTCGCTGTGTTGGTGCACAGCAGGATGTACTAGGCTGTTGAGTTTTTTTAGGGCATCGGCATTGTTAAAAACAATAGCGGCCAGTTGTTGCCTATTTAGTTGGTTTTGCTCCTTGTACACTTCCTCGCCAAAGGCTTGTTTAATGGCAGTTATTAATTCGGCATTGTTTTGCATCAACCATTTGGCGGCATCGTCTGCTTGATAAATGGGTATGCCTAAGCTTTGAAAAACTTTGCAAATAGTTGTCTTACCACTACCTATGCCGCCTGTTATACCTACTTTTATCATTGTATTTTTCGTTTATGCATGGTCTAGACTTTATTATACAGATGCCTGAACTCATCCGTTCAAAGATACCTTTCATTAGAGCATCGTAATATTGCGAGTATACTTATACGCCTCTAGTGCTTCTTCGTAATTTTTGTACATACCTTTTTGAATGATTGGAGCGCAAAATACATCATTATTTAACAGCTTGCAAATAGACCTTTGTATTTTTTTGATAATTAGAACCCACTATCCTTATAAAAGTACTATTTTTGCATCCGCTAAAAAATCAAATCATGCATTTATGCTATTACAAACCAATAATTTAACTTTTGCTTATACGCCACAAGTAAGCTTTAATTTTCCTGATATTAATTGCGAAAAAGGGCAACCTTTTTTAATTTTAGGAGAATCGGGGAAAGGAAAAACGACCCTCTTGCATTTACTAGCAGGTTTGCTAAAAGCACAAGCAGGCCGCATACAAATTGCCAATACCGATATAGCAAAATTAAGCACCAGCCAATTGGATAAATTTAGAGGAAAAAATATTGGTATTATTTACCAAAAATCGCACTTTGTACAATCGCTTAATGTAAAAAACAACTTATTACTAGCACAGTATTTAGCAGGCGTAAAACAGGAAGTAAGTCGCATCAAAAGCTTACTTAACCGCTTAAATATTGGCGATAAGCTACATCGCAAAACGTTTGAACTGAGCCAGGGCGAACAACAACGAGTAGCTATTGCCCGTGCCTTACTTAATCAACCCCAAATTATTTTAGCCGACGAACCTACTGCTAGTCTCGATGATAAAAACTGTCATCAGGTAGCCCTTTTATTGCAAGAACAAGCACAAGAAGCCAATGCAAGTTTGGTTATTGTAACCCACGATGCTCGTTTAAAACAATATTTCGACCAACACATTCAATTGTAATCATAACGTTACTACTCACCATTATAAAAGCCTATCGCTGCCATTCCGCCTTTCGGTCATCTCGACTACGCTCGATGACCATCGAACTATTAGCTTCGATTTAAAATTGCAATGATGAATAGTAACACCATAACCACAAAATATGAATTTAGCTCGCCTAAGTTGGAGCAATTTAACTGCCAAACCGCTTTCTACCCTATTGAGTTTACTATTGCTCATTATGGGCGTAGGAATTATTTCCTTATTGCTACTCCTTAATCAACAAATACAAGCAAAGTTTGCTAAAAATTTGGAAGGCATTGATATGGTCATGGGTGCTAAAGGCAGTCCCCTGCAACTCATCCTTTCTAGTGTGTATCATATCGACTCGCCCACGGGAAATATTTCCTACAAAGAAGCTAAGAAGATTGCTAAAAGTCCTTTGGTAAAAAAATCTATTCCATTGGCTTATGGCGATAGTTATAAAGGATACCGCCTTGTAGGAACACTACCTGCTTATGTAGAACACTATGATGCCCAAATTAAAGAAGGACGTTTATGGGAACACACCTTTGAAGCAACGGTTGGCGCAATAGCTGCACAAGCATTAAAATTAAAAGTGGGCGATACCTTTTACAGCTCGCACGGATTAAGCGAAGGCATGGAAGCACACGAAGACCATCCGTATAAAGTAGTGGGTATTTTTGAAAATAGCAATTCGGTTATCGACCAACTTTTACTCACCAATATGAACAGCGTTTGGTCGGTACACGATCATGACGCACCACCTCCACCTAAATCAAAAACACCAAATAATAACAAGAAACATTCAGATAATCACGATGATTCCTCTGTAGAACACGACCACGACTTACAAGCAGATATTGCCGCCTACGAAAAAGCAAAGGAAGCGGCACACGACCATGACCATGACCATGATCACAACCACAACCATGATCACGCACATCATGCTCACGACCACGATCACGCACATCATGAAGAGACGGTGATTAACGAAGATGAAAAAGATATTACAGCCATGTTGTTAACCTTTCGTAGCCCGATGGCGATGATGCAATTACCGAGGAAAGTAAATGGCCAAACCAATATGCAAGCGGCTTTACCTGCTATTGAGGTGAACCGTCTTTTTGGTTTAATGGGCGTTGGCATTAGTACTTTGCGGTTAATTGCTTTGGCGATTATTATTATTTCGGGCATCAGCATTTTTATTTCTTTGTACAATTCTTTAAAGGATAGAAAATACGAATTGGCATTGATGCGTTCTATGGGAGCATCTCGATGGAAGCTTTTTAGGATGATTATTCAGGAAAGCTTATTATTAACTTTTGTAGGCTTTTTACTAGGTGTGTTTTTTAGTAGGATAGGCATGATGGTAATGTCGAAATTTATGGAAAACCAATACCATTACCAGTTTACCGAACTGGGCTTATTAAAGGAAGAAATTCACCTATTTTTCATTGTATTATTCATCGGGTTTTTAGCAGCTTTAGTGCCTGCGGTACAAGCATTTAATACCAATATTTCTAAAACATTAGCACATGCCTAAGCAGTCTATTTTAATATTTTTTGTTGTATTGTTCGGTTTTTTTTCACCAAACTTATTTGCCCAAACCGATGTTGATTGGGATTTTTTAAACAGGATAGAAACCAGTCCGCAGTATATGGAAGAGTTTGATATTAACTACGAAAAACCCATTTTTAGGCCCGAAGTAGAAATGCTAAGTGGCGAGGACATTATTATTACAGGCTATATTTTGCCACTAGATGTAAAAGGAGATTTTTATATCTTATCAGCTTTCCCTTTTGCCGCTTGCTTTTTTTGTAGTAAGGATGGCAGTGCTGGCCCTGCTAGTGTTATAGAATTGAAACTGAAATACGATTACAGCTGGTTTCAGTTGGATGATATTTTAACCTTTAAAGGCCGCCTAAAGTTAAACGATACTAATCCCAATGCCATGTACTATATATTGGAGGATGCACAGGTGATGTCGAGGTAGTGTTAGTACAGCAAAATTGAAAGATTTTGATACGTAACTGAAATAAAAACAGCTACTGCCCATCTAAATTTCTCGACTTTGATGGCATATTGTACAGTCTTTTGATTATTTTTCCGTGTTTTTCAGGCTATTATCTATCAATATTCTCTTTCTATTGCTTTTTTTTCCTAAATTTCATAACTTAGAGTAACTAAATCAAACCTACCCACATCATGAAATTAAAAGGAAAAACCGTTTCGCTAGTGCTAGGCAGTGGCGGGGCAAGAGGCTTTGCACATATTGGTGTAATTGAAGAATTAGAACGCAGAGGCTGTAAAATAGCGGCTATCTCGGGCTCGTCTATGGGCGCATTAGTGGGCGGTGCTTATGCATCGGGTAATATGCGTCCTTTTAAACGTTGGGTGTGCCAGCTTACCCAAATAGGCGTATTGCGCTTGGTAGATATTACCTTTAACAGCCAAGGATTTATTAGAGGTCAAAAAGTTTTTCAGCACATAGAATCGTGGATTGGACCCTACAATATTGAAGAATTACCCATTCCTTTTACCGCCGTTGCTACCGACCTAGAAACAGGGCAAGAAGTATGGATAAACCAAGGCAGTTTGTTGCAAAGTATTCAGGCATCCTGCGCTATTCCTACCATTTTAACCCCCGTAGAAATTAAAGGCCGACAACTAGTAGATGGTGGCGTATTAAATCCTACCCCGATAGAACCTATTTTAGATGCTTACAACGATTTAATTATTGTGGTAAATGTAAATGCTCGTCCTAAAAAAAAGAAGCAAGCACAAATTGTTAAAAATCACGAAGGGCAAAACGCTAGCTGGTACCGCAGCACTTGGATAGATGGCATATCGGGCTTAAAAAGTGCTAGGGAACGCCTCAACTACCTTGGCATTATGAGCAAAACCATTGACCTAATGCAAGAAAAACTCACCGAATTTAGTCTGTATCACCATCAACCCGATATTATCATCAATATTGCTTACGATACTTGTAACTTTTATGAGTTTTACGAAGCTAAAAAAATGGTGAAAATAGGTCGTAAAAAATGCAAAAAAGCACTCAATAAATATATTAAACAACAAAAAAAACAAGCCGCTGCTCCTCCTGTAGATTTAGCCCGTTTGCGTGCCAGGATTTGGTACAACTTACCTCGAAGAATGAAAAAATGGTATATGCGATATGGGTAGTGACAAAACAATACTGGTCGAAAGTACCTACGGCACTTTTTCTTACAAAAAAACTATCACATCCGAATAAATTCCGATGCTACAAGGTCGTTCATGCCTACGGCATTGCAAAATGTCTAGCGGTGCACTTTCTACCTTCTAGCACTTTATTTAGCAAATGCAAAATAGGGCTAAAAAAAGCAATTATTACATAGTTAAAATAAAAATAATACCATCTTAATTCTTGCCTAATTGCTCGCTTATAATACTTTCCTTATTTACTTTTTTTAAAAAAAAGCCGCTCCAATTATTATAATAACATCAATAATTTGATTAAATTAGCAAAAAGTATTTTGTTATAAAAGCGTGCTCCAATTAATTTTATGCCCCCTTATTCTTAAACCTACCTTCTATTAAGTAATTATCTTTACCTACCTATTCAAAACTTTTAGTCCTAATAGCATAAGTGGCCACTAGCACCTTTTTTTTGAATACGTAATAGGTATTCTTGTATTTCACTGAAAAAGCCATAATTATGTTAAGTAAATTTACCCAATTCTTGTTACAAGTTATTGTTATAGTACTTTGTTGCTCTTTGTATCCCTTTGCTTATTTGCAAGCACAAAACACTAGTACTACCAAACCCTTGTCTAATTTGGTAGAAGATTCCTACAACCGGCCAACAAACTTTGCAATAGAGAACCTGCCCGATGAGGAAAAAAACCAAATTATTAAAATACAACGTTTATTAAGGGCCTACGACCGATTGGAAAAGTTTTCGGGAGTAGCCATTATTACTAAAAACGGCCAACCTATTTATAAATATACCGCAGGTTATGCGAGTATTAGTTATAAAGCACATTGCGCTTTAGAAACCCAATTTAATTTATCGCAAATTACACAATCTATTACAGCTATTGCCATTTTACAACTAGCCGAACAAGGTAAATTACAAATTGATAAGCCCATAGCTAATTACCTAAAAAAACTGCCTCCCAAAATTAAAAACATTACAATAAAACAATTGCTTACACACAGTTCGGGGCTTGCCAATTATTACGATTTAGAATCCTATAAAGAACAATTTCTGGAAATAGAATCGAGAGCCGATTTATTAAAATTGGTATTTACACAACCTTTGCTTTTTCAGCCTGGAACACAAGTAAAAAGCTCTCATTCTAATTATGTAATACTAGCCGCTATAATGGAGGCAGTAAGCGAACAAAGCTACAAGGATTACATCAATGAAAAAATAATTAAACCTTTAAATTTAGCCGAACGTTCGGGCTTATATAATTGGAATGAAGCCATCGAATTTAAAGCTGTTGGCTATACAACCGACGAAAACTTTAAGCAAACAGCAAGTGCCGATTTTTATGGTGCTTACCCTTTTGGTGCGGAAGCTTTATATGCATCAGTAGAAGATTTGTTTTTATTAGACAAAGCATTAAAAAATAAAACGCTGTTATCGGGAGAATATGAAAAAATGATGTATACGCCCTACATGTATACCGATAGCCTAAAACGAGAAGGCGTAGGTTTAGGTTGGCAAATTAGAAAAGTAGGTACTAAACACGATAAAACAGCTATTTGCCAAGGTGGATTTATTGGCGGTATTAGTACACAAATTCGCCGCTATGTAGACGACAATTATTCGGTGATGGTGCTTTGTAATAAAAATATAAATACCGCTAATGAAATAGCCAACGAAATGGAGGAAATATTTTACAATCCAGCGTATTACATCCCCTATCACCCATTAGCTTATTTTATTAATTATTATATTACCCAAAAAGGTGCCGACTATTTAAGCAAAAACTTTGACTCTTTGTTAGTTGTTAATAATTTTGAAGTAGATACCGTATGGACTTTACATGCTTTAGGACGAGAGTATGTGCAAGCAAAACAGTATAAAGATGCACTATCGGTTTTAGACATTAACAAAAAATTGTATCCTAAAGAACCACTTACTTATGACTTAATTGGTGACATTTATTTCCGTCAAAAGGACTATGACAAGGTTATTGCTATTTTTGAAGAAAAATTAGTGTATCACCCTAAAGATATAAGAGCACCTGCTAGTATTAAAAGTGCGAAAAAAGCAAAAATGCGGAATGCTCAACACAAGCAAAAAGAAATGTTGGCCAAAACAATTGGTAAGGGTAAAAACATTGACTTTTCGGTGCTAGATGATACGGATGAAAACGAAACCGATGAAACAACAAACATCGCTAATGCAGCAACTGCTACTAATAAAAATAAAAAAACCGCAGGAACGGTACAAAGATATACCGCCCCAAAAAGCATAGAAACATTTAGCAATACCATTAATAACGACAGCAACAACGACAAGGAAGCAGTAACGATAAGTAACCAAATTGAAAGTGCCAACAACATTCCAACAAGAATTGGCAAAACAGACACAGGAGCTAATAGCAATAATATCGTATCAACAGCCTCCCCTATAGCTAGTAATAAAAAAATGTCTAGCCCTCCTAAAACAACTGTTAATCCTGCTGCTATTGCAGCTGCTAATAAAAAAACCAATAATAGTATAAGTACCTCCGCTTCCAAAAAAGCCTTTACGGTAGTCGAAAAAATGCCCGAATTTCCAGGCGGACAAATAGCCCTTTTTAACTACATTTCCAATGATTTAAACTACCCTGCGGAAGCGAAGGAAAATAAAATAGAAGGAACAGTACACATACAATTTATTGTAGCAGCAACAGGAAAAGTAGAACAAGTACAACTAGATAAGGGACTAACCGATGGTGGCATGGGCTGCAATGAGGAAGCCTTACGATTAGTACGTGCAATGCCTAACTGGACAGCAGGCGAACACAAAGGACAAAAAGTAAATGTAAGCTATACCATACCTGTTAGGTTTAGGTTGAATAAATAATTGCTATTCCCAAACAATCAACCTTAAATATTAACCATATAATTTGCAACATGAACAATATTAAACTATATATATACGCATTACTTTTTATCACTTTTTTTTGTCTACAAAATGCGAATGCGCAAAACGAACTTCCTAATAGCAACGAAAAGTTTAGACCTAATGCTGCTCAAAAAACAGCACTCCAAAGCTTATCAGATTCGGAAAAAGATAAGCTCATAAAAATACAACATTTACTAAGAGCTTACGATGCATTAGATAAGTTTTCGGGTACAGCAATTATTGCTAAAAATGGGGCTGCTCTTTATAAATACACTACTGGATATGCTAGTATTGATTTTAAAGTAAACTGCGCTTTGGTTACCCAATTTAATACCCTAAAAATAACACAAACTTTTACTGCTCTAGCAATTATGCAATTGGCCGAACAAGGTAAAATTGACCTCAACGCCTCCTTTGGCAATTACCTAACTGATGCACCCGAACGCACAGGAAGCAATATCACCATTCATCAACTCTTAACACATACATCAGGCCTGCAAGATTATTACGATATTTTTCCTTTTGTATACGATATTTTAGAAAAAGATGATTTTGATATTCTTAATATTGCACTCAATGAAGCCCTTCTTTTCGATCCCGGTACTAAAGTATTGCACTCTAATACCAATTACATTGTATTGGCTACTATCGTTGAAAAAGTTGCCAATCAATCTTATGTTGATTATGTAACCGAAAACATTATTCAAAAAGCAGGATTATCTGACGAAGCGGGTTTACATGAGTGGTACAAGCCTATTTTGTTTAAGGCCAAAGGTTATGTAACCGAAAAGAAAACAAGCAAATTAATTACCGCTGCCAATTTTCAAGATGTATTCCCTTTAGGTTCGGAAGCACTGTATGCCTCTGTTGAAGATTTATTTGCGTTTAATAATGCTTTTCAGCAGGGCAAACTATTAGGACAAAAATATAGAGACCTGATGATACAAGCCCATGAACCTTTTGCTAATGAAGCCAATATTTTTAAGCCTACTAATTGCAAGGAAGCCAATGCTTATGGATGGATTACCAGAACCCTTGAAAATAATAAAACCCTAATTTACCAAGGCGGAACACAAGAAGGACTAAGCACTCAACTACGGTATTATACCGATGATGGTTTTCTAGTAATTGTTTTATCAAATATGTTTGACGACCGTGCCTTAGAAATAGCCGAACGAATAGAACAAGCTTTATATCAAGATGATTATTTAGTGCCAAATCATCCTGTAGCTTTTCACCTTAATGATAATATACAAGAATATGGCATTGATTCGATAGGGGCTAATTTAACCGCAGTAGTAGCTCAACAAAGTTACGAATTAGATAGACACTCGATACTAAGTGCCTTGGGAAGAGGCTATATGGGCTTAAAAAAATACGACTGGGCAAAAAAGGTATACCAATGGAATCTAAAACATTTTCCTGCTGACCCTAATAATTACAAAGATTTAGCAAACTGTTATTTGGCAATGGAAGATTTTGAAATGGCAACCACTTATTATAAAAAACGTTTGGCTGTTGTGCCTGGCGATATGCACGCTAAAAAAACATTAAAACGAATAGCACAACAACAAGAAGAAGCAACGACTACCAAACCACCTATGATTATGCCTGGAGAAAAACTAAGCATAAGCGACCGAGCTACTGCACCAAAAACTATTACTGATAATGCTAATAGCACAGAAATAGTTAGTACTTCGCCTACGGTAATTGCTAACAAAAACACCACTAAAAACAACTTAACCAACCCACCAATTAATGGAACCGTAACGGCTAAATATCCTAGTACAACAAGTAGTGTAGCTCCTAGTACTGAAAGCAACAATAAAGTACATACCGTAGTAGATAAAATGCCCGAATTTCCAGGTGGACAAGTGGCTTTATTCAAGCATATTTCAGACAATTTGCAATACCCACAAGTTGCACAAGATCAAAATATACAAGGAACCGTTTATGTAAAATTTGTGGTATTACCCAATGGTCAATTAAATGATATTACAATTGATAAAGGACTAAAAGATGGTGGGATGGGCTGTAACGACGCTGCTTTGGAATTGGTGCGCCAAATGCCTAACTGGCAAGCAGGTGAACATCAAGGTAAACAAGTAGCAGTAAGTTATACCGTACCTGTTAGGTTTAGAAAACGTTAAGGCTTACCTAGCTGAACCGTGTGCATTAAACCCCTTTTTGCCAATTATACACCTCTTCAAAAGCTTCTAGGCCTTTAGGGGTTAACGAACGGCGAACGGTTGTGTAAAACATTTCTAGGTAGTAATCAATTTTGTCTTCATTTTTGCCTTGGTAAAATAGTTCTGCATCGGCAATCCAAGAATTAAGGATGAGTAAAAGGGTGTTGATAAGCATATTGTAGTGTCCCGAAAAACGCTCGAAATTGAGGTAGCCTTGGGCAATCAAAAAATCTACTAGATTGCGGAGTAGGTTGCGGCGTTTTTCAAATTGTTGCAAAGCGTCCTTTTGTATGGTTTCGTTTTCTCGCATAATTTGGGTCATGCCCAGCGAAATAAACTTGTATGCTTGCAGTACTTTCATTACACCTCGTAAACTTTGCGTTTTAAAATTAAAACTCAAAATTTCTTGTTTCATATTTTCAAACTGTTCATTTAGGGCGGCTTGCATTTGCTCGTATAGTGCTTGTAAAATATCTTCTTTTTTAGGATAATGGTAACACAAGTTACCATAACTAATGCCCATCTCCTCACTAATCGTTCGGCTAGAAATTGTGCTAATGCCCCGTTCGTTAAACAATCTGAGGGCAACCCCCAAAATCTTATCTTTGGTTTTAAGTTTTGGCGGGTTATTTGAACTCGTTTTTTCCATTAAAATGTATTGGTCAACTATTTGCTAGGCTAAGACACCTAAATTTAAGCAAGCCCCAAAGTTAGTATATTTTATCCGTATTTTAAAGTGCTTGCAAACTCGTACTCCGTATTTTAGGAGTAATGCAAAAATATTTTTTACCACCAACATTACTACTTACGTAACAAGCAGAAAGTACTTTTGTATAAAGTAGAAAGGCTACTCGCTATACTCGTTTGTAAATAATTAATTAAAAAACAGCGACGAAATAGTCAAATCGAAGCGTACTTTCTACTTTCGACAACAGTACCTTTTACTACTATTTAGCGAATGCGAAATAGTAAACAGTCAACAAAAAAAACATGAGTAAACTATATGCCGATTTAGCCGAAGTATACGCAGCAATGTATACGACCTTTATAAACTATAAAGCCGAATACGACTTTTATAGTAAAATATTAAAAAAATACCATAAAAATACGCTGCTAGAAATTGGAAGCGGAACAGGTAATTTAGCCGCCTATTTTAAGGAAAATGGATTTAACTATTGCGGATTAGATTTAAGCGAGCAAATGATTGCCATAGCAAAAAGGAAGGCTTTAAATTGCGATTTTATACAAGGAGATATGCGTACATTTAAATTGGATAAACAAGTGCAAAGTATAATTATGGCTGGCAGAACAATTAGTTACTTGGTTAGCAATGAGGAGGTAAATACGAGCTTTTTAAACATACACCATAATTTAGACAAAGGAGGAATTTTTTGCTTTGATTTTATTGATGCAAATAAATTTATTCCTGCAATTTTAAAAGAAAAAACAATCGTTCATCAAGCCACTCATAATAATATTAATTACGTTAGGAAAGCAGTATGGGAACCGAATTTAAAATATGGAATGGATGTAAAATGGGAAGCAAAATATTATAAAAACACACCAAAGGGCCTAATACCTCTTGGGGAAGATAGCTCGGTAGTACGAACTTTTTCTAAAGATGAAATTACACTTTTTCTTAGCATCAATCATTTTGAAATTAAGGATATTATTGAACGAGCATCTTATGCTTTTCCAACCTTTGTTGTAGTTGCAGAAAAAAAATAAGGAGATTAAAAATGTAGCTATTAAGCACCATAATTTTTCAGACTAACCAAAGTAGCAAACAAACTTGTTACTTTTTTAAATAATAGCTTCCTAATCTTTCTTTTTTTTTATATGCAAGGTTATTCCGTCAAATATCTTAAAGCAATTACCAATAATTAATTAAAATTAAATTAAGTTTTTAAAACAATTAAATTCAAAAAAAACATAATTAACTAAAAATATTTTTTTACTCTTTAAAAAACAGCCTAGTATACAACGCTAAAAATCAGAACAAAGAGACAAATTGTAAAACTATTGTCAAACAATAAAAAAAAAGGGGTTTATAGCGGCTTATTTGTAACATTATAAATCCGCTTTCCGTACTAAGTTATTTTTTCCATCATTCTTTCTACTGGCATTTTTCAGTTCATTTGGCACAAACTATGCACTAATTAATTTATAGCTCATCTATGCAACCTACAATTCCTTCCATAAATCCATCCTAATAAACCATTACCTATTGCCACTATATAAAAAGGGGAATTTATGCAAATAGAATTACAACATATCATCAAAATTTTCTCCTCCTTTAAACAGGAGGAATTACAACAACTTTCGGTTATTGCTCAGTTAAGCAGTACGCATACGCAGGAACTTGTAAACACTTTGCTAACAGATGAGGTTATAAAAGAAAAAAAACTACGCCTTATAATTAGCAAATGGAAGGTACCTAATTTGGCAGCCTTGTACAAAGAAACATTAGAGTTACTGCTAGGTATTTTGGCTAGTAGAAATAAAAACGTGCAACAAAAAATACGTACTAATATCGCAAATATTAGGGTATTATACGAGCACCATCAATTTGATTTATGCTCGCAATTAATAGAAACAACTCGCCAAATTATTTTGGATAACGATGAGTTTGAATCACTAAATGATTTATTGCAGTGGGATAAAATTTTAACGCTTTACAATACCCAACATCAAAAGGATATAAACAAAGTTATACGAGGACAAACTGCTATATGCCAACAAATGGTTAACCTTTGGCAATACCGAGAACTAAGCCTTAAAACCATAGAATGGGATGGCAATGTAATTGTTAGGGGCGATAGGGTAAAACGCTTTAAACGTTTACTAAACTTGCCGCTGCTAAAAGATGAAAATGAGGCATTATCTACGACTGCCAAATTATTACATCATACTATTTGTACCAGCCTACACCGCAGCCTCGAAAACTATCCGCAAGCACATGCTCACTATAAACGCATGTTAGAAATATACCAACATACCCAGCTTAATGAAAGTAGATGGGAAGCATTTGTGGCAACTATTAATAATTATGCAAATATTTCTTTGTTTTTAAAATGGTACGATGATGCTTTAATGGTAAGCGATATGCTGAAACAATATCCTCGTATTTATCCGTTTATTGCCAATAGAAATATGGAGAGTGATATTTTTATTAGAGCCTACTTTATAGAAATACAAGTTTATAAAGAAACCCTCGAATTTGAAAAAGGAATGGCTTTACTCCCACTTATTAATGAGCACCTAAGTAAGCCTAACCAGCCCATAAAAAGTATGTACCGCATGGGCATTATTTACGAAATGGCGGAGCTGTCTTTTTTATGTGGCAATTACGAAGCAACCCTACAATATTTAAAATCGCTATTTAATTTTAACCTACAAATAAATACCGATTCGCAAATTATGGGTAAAATGCTAGAACTGCTTACCTATGTAGAACTCAATAAAATTAAGGACCTCAAAAAAAATATTGCCAGCACAAAATCTTACATGAAGCAAAACAATATTAAATCCAGATATGAAGTATTGTTTGTAGATTTAATGGAGAAAATTGCAGCTTGTTATCCTCAGGATGAAACCGATAACATCCAAATATCTACGGCTGTTTATCAAGAATATTTAGACCTATTTAAATCTATTAATCATTTAATTGAAGAGGATGCTTACTTTGATCTTGTTTCTTGGTTAGCCGCTAAAGTGCAAAATAAATCTATTGTGGATATACTGAACCAAAAACGCAAAGACCAAAATTATATGGCGGCCTAATGGCCTATGCTTTTTGTTAGTCAGCCAATAAAAAAAAGGAAACCAAACAAAAATCTGGTTTCCTTTTTTTATTAAAAAACAAAGTAAATTATGGTTCTCAGCAATTATGCTGAATTTAATTTAGCATAATCATCGGGATGACTGAACTCATCCGATTAAGGAGAATTAATTAAGCCCCCAGTAGTTCTTCTAATTTTTTCTCCAATGCTGGGCCACGTAAATTCTTAGCAATAATTTTTCCTTCCTTATCTAATAAAAAGGTTTGCGGAATTGATTTTACACCATAAGTAGCTGCCGCTTTTGATTGCCAGCCGCCTAAATCGCTTACATGTCCATTCCAAATTAAACCATCGTCTTTAATGGCTTTTTCCCAACGTTCTTTTTGCTTGTCTAATGATACGCTGAAAACTTCAAAACCTTTGCTTTTGTATTTATTATATGCCGCTACTACCGCAGGATTTTCTTTGCGACAAGGACGACACCAAGAAGCCCAAAAATCGACCAATACAATTTTTCCTTTTAATTCTGATAAAGCCATTTCTTTACCATTAGGTTTTGCCAGCTTTAAATCGGGAGCCGCTTTACCTACCGAAGTGTTCATTACATTTGCACGAGAAGCTACATACGATTGAAACTCTTTGTTTAAATTAGAGTTCGGCATTTCCTTGTTTATACGCTTGGCAAACTCTTGGAAAACAGCATAGTGATTGTCGATTTTTAAATTACTTACTGCCATATATCCTAGTAATACATTATTGGTATTTTTAACGTAATTCACTAAATAAGCATCTCGCTGTTGTGGTGGCGTTGTTTGTATTTTAGTAATTAAATCTTTCAATTCTACCGATTCTTTAGAACCTGAAATGCTGTACTCTTTAGGATTACGAGCATCCATTTCTACTTGCATGTTGTTGTTGTCTAAAATCAACATTACACTAGAACGGCCATTGCCTAAACGCAAACGACCTAATGTTTGCCCCGCTACCTTTCCTTTTAATTCAAAAGAACCATCTTCCGCTACTACGCCCGTATCAATTACGTTTACTCGTTTGCTTTCTACTTCATCTAAAAATACTTGTGCGCCAGGTGTACTGTTCGCAATTTTACCACTAATAGTGTAACCGTCGTTGCTGCCACCGCTGCTATTACCTCCATTGCTACTACCACCTTTTGTGGCAGCATTAGGATCACAACCTATTAAAAAAGTCGCTAGTGCTAGTACGACTAACATTAATACATTTTTCATTTTGATAAATTTATTTTTAAGTTTTATTAAATTGTTTTAATTAATTACGGAACTGTAAAACGCTCAAATACCTGCTACGTTCTACAAAAGTACATGCTACCAATCTTATTGATTTAGTTTTTCTTGCAGCAGTTTATTGGTTAATTTAGGGTCGGGTTTGGTTTTGGATAGACGCATAATTTGTCCCATAAAAAAACCGGCTAATCCTTTTTTTCCGTTTTTATAAGCTTTTACTTTATCTGGGTTTTGTGCTAATACCTCCTCTATTAATTGACTAATTACCGCATCATCCGCATGGGTAATTAGGTTTAAATTTTGGGCTAATTTTTCGGGAGATTCTTTGGGTTTTGTAAGTAGCACGGGAAACAATTTTTGCGCTGCTAAGGAAAAATTCACCTTGCCACTATCTACTAATTGTATTAAGGCGGCCATTTGCTTTGCTGCTATTGGAAAATGGTTAATGTTTCGTCCTTCCTCTTGGTTAAGGTAGGATTTTACAGGGCCGGTCATCCAATTAGCGGCGGCTTTGTACAATTGGGTATGCTCCAAAATTGCCTCATAATATAGGGCGAATTTTTGAGAATCGGTAATTACCTTGGCATCATATGCTGATAAGCCATACGTTTGGGTATATTTTTGGATAAGTGTTTCTGCCAAAGCTGGCATATTGGCTTTCACTTCGGCAATATAAGCGTCGGAAATAGTAATGGGTTGTAAATCTGGTTCGGGAAAGTAGCGGTAATCGTGTGCCATCTCTTTACTTCGTAGGGCAAAGGTAGTGCCTTTTTCTTCGTCAAATCCTCGTGTTTGCATGGTAATCGTCTCGCCTGCATCTAGTAGTTTGGCTTGTCGTTTCACTTCATAATCAATGGCGCGTTTTAGGTTACGCAAGGAGTTCATGTTTTTAATTTCGGTACGTTGCCCTAGTTTGGTTGCGCCTTTTAATCGTAACGAAACATTAGCATCGCAACGCAAACTCCCTTCCTGCATATTGCCATCGCATACGCCTAGGTACTGCACCATTTGCCTAATTTTTGCTACATAGGCAATCACCTCGTCCGACGAACGAAAATCGGGTTCGGTAACAATTTCGATAAGGGGGACTCCTGCCCTATTTAAATCAATTAAAGAGTATTTGGCATCTTGGTCGTGTGTGCTTTTTCCTGCATCTTCCTCTAGGTGAATGCGGTTAATACGGATGCGTTTGTTGACTCCCTGTTCGGTGCCATTTACATCAATATCAAGGTGTCCTTTTACGCAAATAGGCTGGGCATCTTGGGTTACTTGGTAGCCTTTGGGCAAATCAGCGTAAAAATAATTTTTCCTATCAAAAAAGTTTAACTGATTGATATGGCAATTAACCGCTAATCCCATTCGTACCGCATAGGCAATTGCTTGCTCATTTATTACGGGCAAGGTGCCTGGGTGTCCTAGGGTAATGTAACTTACCTGCTCGTTGGGTGCTGCGCCAAAAGCTGCCGAATCGGGGGCAAATATTTTGCTTTGGGTTTGCAGTTGTGCATGGGTTTCTAAACCGATGACGATTTCGTACTTATCTTGCATAGTTAAGATGGCCGATAATATAAACTATTTATTAAAAAATGGGTGTTAATTTACGTTAATGTTTTTTTTAGTAGTCAGTTGTCAGACCGTTCGCTGCGCGCGCTGTCAGCAGTCAGACCGCTGCGCTGTCAGTTTTTTTTGCTGGCGTGTTTTTTTGCTGTCCCACTGAGTTGCACGGAGGTTGACACTTAGTTTCACGGAGTTTTATATGCTGACGATTTTTTTTTTAGTGGTCAGTAGCCAGTTGCCAGTAGTCAGTTTATATGCTGACGTGATCTTTTACTGTCCCACTGAGTTTTATATGCTGGCGTTTTTTTTTAGTAGCCAGTAGTCAGTTTATATGCTGACGTGATCTTTTACTCTCCCACTGAGTTTTATATGCTGACGATTTTTTTTTAGTAGCCAGTTGCCAGTTCCTAGTAGTCAGTTGATAACCAAGGGTTTAAAACATACAAAGATACTAGTAAAAGGAGGCGAAAAAACCGAAAAAAACTCTGTGAAACCCTGTGCAAAACTCCGTGCAACTTCGTGGGAACCCAACAACTACCTAAAGCTGCTCTACAATCGCTTTAGCATCAGAAATGGCTTTGTCGATTCCTTGTGGGTTGCGGCCGCCTGCGGATGCGTAGAAGG
>JAHDBT010000005.1:0-23427 GCA_020630215.1 Bacteroidota bacterium | reverse complement strand
GAAATGGCTTTGTCGATTCCTTGTGGGTTGCGGCCGCCTGCGGATGCGTAGAAGGGTTGACCGCCGCCGCCGCCTTGTATATTTTTGGCTAGGGTACGAATCATTTGGGCAGCGTTGAGGCTTTTGGCTTCCGTGAGTTGGTCATCGAACATGAGCGTTAAATGTGCTTTGCCTTCAATTTCTGCGCCTAGTACTAAAAATAGGTTGGGCACTTCTTTACGCAAATCGTAGGCAATTTTTTTCACCATATCGGCATTGCTTACATTTACTCTTTTGCCAATAAACTGTACGCCATTAATTTCTTGCACTTCGGTTTTTAAGCCGTTTTTAATAACGCCTGCTTGCGCCATTTGCATGCTTTCAATTTCTCGTTGCAGCTTTAGGTTGTCTTCCATTAAGGCAGTAACGCTCGACATCCAGTCTGCTTTCTTGAATTCTCGTTTTAAGTTTTCTACTCGGTCCATTTCGGCACTGAGCATTTTGTAGGCAGTAATGCCCGTAATCGCTTCTACCCTACGCACGCCTGCTGCTACAGATGTTTCGGTGGTGATGCGACAAAAACCTAATTCGCCAGTAGCTTTAACATGTGTGCCGCCACAAAGTTCGACGGAGTAATTTTTGTCAAAGATAATCACTCTTACAAAATCTCCATACTTTTCGCCAAATAAAGCCATTGCGCCCATTTCTTTGGCTTCCTCAATAGGAACATTTCGCAATTCTTCTAGCACAATGTTTTCCATAATTTTTTCATTCACCTGCTGTTCTACCTGTTTTACTTCGTCTTCGGTTAGTTTCTCAAAATGCGAGAAATCGAAACGGAGGTAATCGGCATTTACTAGCGAACCTTTTTGGTGAACATGGTCGCCTAGCACATCTCGTAGGGCTGCATGTACTAGGTGGGTTGCGGTATGGTTGTTAGCAGTTAATTTTCGTTTGCTTGCACTTACAACTGCGGTGCAAGGCAAGGCAACATCTGTAGGTAGTTTTTTTACAAAATGAACAATGAGATTGTTTTCCTTTTTAGTGTCGGTCACACTAATTTTTTCCTCTCCAAATTGTAGGTATCCAACATCTCCTACTTGTCCGCCACTCTCGGCATAAAAGGGGGTTATGTCTAGTACAATTTGAAATAGAGTCTTCTTTTTTTGCTTTACCTGGCGGTACTTAACTATCTGAGATTGAGCTGTTAAAGTGTCGTAGCCTACAAACTCGCTTTCATTGCTACTCAGTAATTGCACCCAATCACCTGTATCTACTTTTGCAGCAGCTTTAGCTCTATCTTTTTGTGCTTGCATTGCAGCTTTGAAACCTGCTTCATCAATCGTGTAGCTTTTTTCGGTAGCAATAAGGCGGGTTAAATCTATAGGAAAACCGAAAGTATCGTAGAGTTCAAAAGCAGCCTCGCCATCAATTTGAGTTTGCTTATTCTTTACTAAGTCTTGCTCAATAATTGCAAAACGTTTTAAGCCAGATTCTAGCGTGCGTAAAAAAGACGTTTCTTCTTGTTCGATTACTTTTTTGATAAACGCTCTATTCGCTACTAAATCAGGATATAAATCCTCGAATTGTTCTGCTAGGGTATCTAGCAATTGATGTAGAATAGGTTGCTTGTAATTAAGGTAGCTGTAAGCATAACGTACTGCACGGCGAAGGATGCGGCGAATAACATAACCTGCGCCATTGTTAGAAGGCAATTGTCCGTCGTGAATAGTGAAGGTAATTGCACGAACGTGATCGCTGATTACACGGATAGCGATGTCTATTTTTTCGTCCTTACCATAAGCTACGCCTGTAATTTCGGATACCTTATTAATAAGCGGTGTAAATACATCCGTATCGTAGTTTGATTTTTTGCCTTGTATAGCCATACACAAACGCTCGAAGCCCATACCCGTATCAATGTGTTTATCAGGCAGTTGTGAAAGGCTACCATCTGAGTTTCTATTGAACTGAATGAATACCAGATTCCAGATTTCTACTACTAAAGGGTCGTCTTGATTTACCAGTATTTTTCCATCCACCTTAGCCCGTTCTTCGTCCGAACGCAAATCCACATGAATTTCGGAACAAGGGCCACAAGGGCCTGTTTCGCCCATTTCCCAAAAGTTATCCTTTTTAGAGGCGGGTATAATTCTATCCTTATCAATTACTGCTGCCCAAAACTTTGTTGCTTCTGTATCGGCTTCGAGTCCATCTTTTTCATCTCCTTCAAAAATAGTTACGTAGAGGCGGTCTTTAGGTAATTGGTAAACTTCGGTTAATAATTCCCAAGCCATCTGAATGGCTTTTTCTTTAAAATAATCGCCAAAGGACCAATTTCCTAGCATCTCAAACATCGTGTGATGATAAGTATCTACGCCTACTTCCTCTAGGTCGTTGTGTTTTCCTGATACCCTTAAACACTTTTGCGAATTGGCGACTCTAGGCATTTCTGCTTTGCTGTTTCCTAGAAAATAATCCTTAAAAGGGTTCATTCCTGCATTTACAAACATCAGGGTAGGGTCATTTTTTACTACAATTGGAGCCGATTTTACGACATCATGCCCCTTTTCTCGAAAAAAATTTAAAAAAGTTTCTCGAATTTCTTTAGCCGTTTTCATATAGAAATTGATTTAACAGTTTCATCAAAAAAATACTTGCAATATTTACTAATAGGTGACAATTTGCAAGTGTTACTAGTGCAAGCTCAAAATGCCTGTATTTTAAAGCTTTGAGCCATTCTTTAAAAAAAAAGTTTGCTTTCAGGTTGATAATCAACCTTTACTAAAGGATAAAAAGTTTACATTTGTCCGATAAATCTTGCATAACAATAGCTATGAAAAAACACTTAACTATTGACAAAAACCTGACAAGTAAAACATATTAACAATACCTAATGAGTAATAGTTTCCTTTTTTTGTCTATTTTCAAGCTTAAATGATTCATTATCAAGCACTAAGCTTGCACAGAGTTGTTTGCAAGATTTATAACAAGAGTTTGCAAATCGTAGTTTGTTTAGTAAATTTGCGTTTGCAATCTATCTAACAAGAACAATGGAAGAATGATTTCTTCTACTATTTAATGTTCGATTTGCCTTTTGAGTGTTACCTCACTATCAACACTCAACTATTTTGCGAGGGCGAAATTACACATTAAAACGCTATGAAAAAAGTAAAATACCATTACAATACCAGAAGTCTTCGATATGAGAAGATTGAAGAAGGCTGGACAACTCAACTTTTGCGAATATTTGGCTTTGTTTGTGCAACGCTTGTATTTGCTTTAGTAATTGTGGCTTTTGCATTTAAGTATTTAGATTCTCCTAAAGAGAAACAACTTAAACGGCAATTGTCGCAAACGGAGTTAAAGTTTGAACAACTTAACAATAAAATCAATTTTTACGACGATGTGCTTGTCGGACTTCAAGATAGGGATGAAAATATTTATCGAACTATCTTTGAAGCCGAACCCATTCCTGCTAGTATTCGAGAAGCTGGTTTTGGCGGTAGCAATCGTTTTAAACATTTGGAGAATTACTCTAATGCCGATTTATTAGTAGAAACTTCTGAACGCATCGAAAAAATAGGCAAGCAATTGTACATTCAATCTAGGTCGTACGACGATATTATTGAGATGGTGCAAGATAAGGAAGAAATGTTTGCTTGTTTACCAGCAATACAACCCGTTGCCAATAAAAACCTAAAGCGCATGGCTTCGGGTTACGGACGCAGGATACACCCAATTTACAAAACCCGTAAAATGCACTGGGGCTGCGATTTCTCTGCTCCTACTGGCACGGATATTTATGCTACAGGAAAAGGAAAGGTGGTAAAAATAAAAAAATTGCGTAGAGGCTATGGTAATCATGTGGTGATTGATCATGGCTTTAACTACCAAACCCTTTATGCACACATGAAAGATATTAATGTGCGAGTAGGACAATGGGTAAATCGGGGCGATGTAATTGGTACGGTTGGTAACACGGGAACGAGTACCGCACCACACCTGCATTATGAAGTAATGAAGGATAAGAAAAAGGTGAACCCCATTAATTTCTTTTATAACGACTTATCTCCTGGTGAGTTTGATGAGATGTTGGATATTTCTTCTAGGCATAATCAGTCGTTTGATTAAGAAAGAGAATACAATACGAATTTATTTTTTAAGAAGGCTTACGTTTTATGGACGTAAGCCTTTTTTTATGCAAACAGACACTTTTTTATAAAAACAAACGTTAGGCATATATACAAGCTTTTTGTCATTGTAAAAATAGCCCTCATTATGTTTAATTTATTGTATAACAGCGCACTACACACTTCTCCTATTTTGCCCCCCCATATATTTTAAAATACATTGTAATTGCGAGTACTTTTTTGGATAGTAGTTAAGAGAAAATAATAGAATACATCTATCTATATGATGTGTTATTTTTCCTGTTTTTAATATCCTTATTTTTCTCAAAAACTTAATTAATTTTAGATAACATGAAAAAAGTATTACTATTTTTTTTACTTGTACTCTTTGCCTACAATTTTGCTTCTGCACAAAAAAAATCTAAACAGCCACTTACTTTAGAACAAGTAAAGACCGATTTTATTTGGAAAATGCGAAAAGAACTCTATAGCAATGAAACCATTCGACGTAGGCTTAACAAACATCCGAAACGATTTCAATATCCTGCATTAGAAAGGTTTGCCTTAGTTCATAAAAAAGAAACCATATATGATTTCCTGAAATGGTATAATATGATGAAACCAAGGCTTTATCCTAGTGGCGAGTTTAAAACTGCAATACAAGCAAAAAAACTATTAACATATAATGATACTCCTGCATTAAAAATGCTTAATGATTGTGATATATCAGTAAGCTGGGAAAACATTGGACCATTTTTTAAACAATCAGGCGCAGACACAAATACGGATGCTTCTAATGTAGATTATCACACTACTCCATACCCAGGTATCGGAAGAGTTAAAATACTAAAGAAACATCCAAGCAATAATACCTTATACTTAGGGGCGTCAGGTGGGGGATTGTGGAAATCTACAGACAACGGAGTAACATGGGCAGAACTCAATAGTGGATTATCAATATTAGGCATATCCGACATTGCTTTTTCAAACGATGCAACCAAGATGTATTTGGCTACTGGAGATGCCTCCCGAGGTGCAGGTAATATTATTGGCACATCAGTTTATAGTGAGGGAGTGCTCGTTTCGGAAGATGATGGCAATACTTGGCAGCGTTTAGCGACAAATGTTACATGGGAAATTCCAGGAGGAACTGATGAAGAACTTATACAAGCAGCATTACTAAAAATAAATAGATTAATTGTTGCAAGTAATGGGGATTTACTAATTGGAACATCCGAAAACTTCTTAACTGATGAGGTAGATAGTGGTATTTGGAAATACAATACAACTAATAACCGATGGGAGATTAAACAAATAACAGCAGATGCACAAGCCATTGTTGATATGGAAGTATTGAACGATGGAACTATTTTGGCCGCTGCTGAAAACGGTAAAATTTATCGTTCAACAAATAATGGTGATTCCTTTAGTTTAGTATCAAGTTCTAATTTACCTAATACCTCAGCAGATAGCAATGGCCTCTTCCCTATTAGCAGAGTAGGCATTGAAACTCAAGAAAATATTACTTATCTAGTTTTTATACAGCAAAGTGGGGAATTTAGAAGACTCGTTAAATCAGTAGATTCTGGAAGCAGTTTTGAAATAGTTACAATACCCAATGATAACTTTACAGATACTGGCCTAGGACGAGCTGATATTCGTTTAGGGTTTACTATTAATCCCAATAATTCTGAGGAACTTTATATTTCGGGTTCTGAGGCAATATGGAAAATAACAGTTAGCGGTAGTACAGGCGATGCTATTTCACTAACAAATTTAAACAGTTGGGAAGCTAACTATGTGCATCCAGATGTACACCACTTTGAATGGATTGGAACGTCTCTTTTTGTGGGACACGATGGCGGTGTTTCCAGAACAGATGATTATGGAGCAAACTGGACTAAATGGTATGAACTAACCACCGACTTATGCATCAGTGAGTTTTACAGTGCAGCAAGTTTACCCTCCGATCCTAATATACTTTATGGAGGTACTCATGACTGTGGCGTATTTAAGTATGATTTTGATGCTGTACAATTAGATAGTGATTTAGACGCTCCTCCTCAATGGACCAACATAAAAGAAGGAGATATGACTAGCGTCATTCCTGTATCTAGGCACGAAGCCTTTGCCCTATATTTTCCTGATGGACAAGTATTTCGGCTTTCTCAAACCGCTGATTGGAATTGGAGCGATCTGTCTACTATTGCCAGCTCTATTGAAGAAACTAGTGAAGATGGTATTAAATTTACATTAGTTAGAAATTACACCGATAATGCTTTATTTATAGGACACGAAAACCTATTTAAAAGTACAGATCAAGGAGCTTCTTGGGTAAACAAAACAATGACTATTCCTGCTATTAATGACAACAATAATCCTATAACAGCCATAGAATTATGTGCTAATGCTCCCCAAAATATGTATTTTGCCAAACAAGGGCATAGCAACTTTACAGTATCCGAACCTTTTATTTTCAAATCAACAAATGGTGGAGATGTTTCTACAACGGTCTACAACCCAAGTATAAATACTGGTTTACCCAACCTCTATTTAAATCGTTTGGCCATACACCCTAATAATCCCAATAAATTATGGGCAGTTTTTTCTGGTTATGAAGATGGGAAAAAAGTGTATCAATCAGAGGATGGTGGCACAACTTGGAGAAACATTTCTGCTAATTTACCAAACTTGCCTATTAATGCCATTGCCGTTTTCTTAACTGATGTGGATGCTACTGCTCACCTAGTAATTGGCAGCGATTTAGGCGTTTATTATACTAATGAAACCTACCATAAAACGGGCTGTAATGAACCCAATAAATGGGTTTCTATTAGTGACGGTTTTCCTAATGCAATTGTGCAAGATTTAGAAGTTGTAGCTGTAGGAACTGAACGAAAATTGCGTGCAGCTACTTTTGGTAGAGGTATTTGGGAAACAACACTAACAATGCCAGAGGAAGGTTGTACCTGTTATGTTGCTATTGACGACTGCCTAGCCATTGAAGAAACTTTTTATCAAACTAACAACTGTATTGAAGACCCAAGTAATGATAATTGTGTAGGAGCATATTATAATATACTAGTTGATCCGTTAAATGTTGACCTAACTTTTAGCTATGGATAACCATTATTGTACTAATAGTACAAGTCAAATTTTTACAGTAGAGGTACAATGCTGCATCACCGGCTACGATACCCAAGTTACCGATGCTATCATAGATTGCGATGGCAATTTACACCAAGGCGGAAGTGTAGAAATTATTCCTGTTACGGCTGGTAATTGTACCCAATATGACTTAACAGCAAACGGTCTTAACCAAAACACCGTAAGCAATCTAAATCCTGGCACACAAGAAATAGAGTTGGTGCTAAACAACCAAATTCCTATTAGCGAAACCGTAACCATTAATACCAGTCCTTTAGACAACAGCTATTTAAATGTCATTGTTAACAAACAAAATTCCTCGGGTACTTGCACCTCTGATAATTGCACAGGTAGCATATACCTTATAACAATAGGCGGCAATGGCAATTATTATTACGATTGGAGCGATTGCATGAATATTGAGGCATTAACAACAGGCGACGCCCCTCCTTCCATCACTTATTGCGACGGACCAAATGCAACTACACGTCAAAACTTATGTTCAGGCATGTACACCGTAACCATTACCGACCAAGATACAGGCTGTTCTGTTACCAAAAACATCAACATTTTATTAGCTGGCAGTAGTGGCACTATCAACCCTGCCGAACTAGAACCGTCTTTAAGCATTTACCCCGTAGTTTATGATAGCAATACTACCATTACTTACGATATTAAAGAGGATGCAGAAGTAAGCCTAAAAGTTTACAATACCTTTGGGCAACCTGTAGAAACCCTCGTTAATTCGGAAAGTAGAACGGCAGGCACTTACACTTTTCAACACAATAACCAACTTAATACAGGCGTATATATTTATCACCTTCAAGTATGTGATAAGCAAAGAGGTAAATTGGGGGTAAAAATAGATTAGTTTTTAAGACTAGTAACGTTTAAAAAATAAATCCGACAATTTGTACGTAGAGGTTTTGTGCTTAGACAAGGCGCAAAACGCAGCCATAGCCTAAGCTACGGCGAGTATTTGCAACGCAGGATAAGTGCAAAAGATCAAGTAGAAATGACGGAGTTATTTTTTATGCGTTACCTAGTAAACTGAAACAGCAAAAGGCTTACGTTTTAATTAACGTAAGCCTTTTTATTGGAGCAGGTATTTAAAAAAATACGAAAAATATCAATAACTTAATCCACATCAAATAACGCTTCCATTTTATTGATGCCACCAAATAAACCCAATCCATTATCAATATTGTTATAAATAAGGGTAGGTTCGGCATAATCATCATTCCAAGTTTCTAAATAAGCGGCATGAGAAGTATAAAACAAATAGGCATCATAAGATAATTTTTCTAATCGAATAACTACTTTAGTGGTATCTAAAAACAAATCTGCAACAGGAAGTTCTGGAAAAGTAGATATGACGATAAAGGGGTATGGTTCGTTTAGTGTTTTTCCAATTCCCGAAAATTCTAGCTGACTGTCGTTAAAGGATTCATCTGAAAAAATAAATCCTTTATTTAAATATACTTCTCCAGCAACTGGCTGTTCCGAAATTTCGATAGGGTTAAAACCATAGAATTCTCCAACAACATTATTTTCCATTCTGTAAACAGGTGCGCCCAATCTTAAAAAATAATAATCTGTTTCTGGCGAATCGTTTAAGGTAAATTGGAAATTTAATTGCAAAACATCCGACAAACCATCACTGGTGTTTTGGCAATAAACATTAGTAATAGCAGGGCTTTCTGGAATAATGGTAGTAGCAGAAATAAGCCCATAAGTTGGATGTGTTACTTCAATGGAATAGTTTCCATTTGGTTCGGGATTTCCTTGTCCGTAGTACTTGTTAATAGGCGTATCGTCTGATGCCATAAATACTAAATCTTCCATAAATATACCATCTTTAAAAATAGATACGGTTGCATCTGTGATTTCATTAATTGGTTCATCCTCCAAAATAGACGCACTTTTAACAAGCGAAATAGCGATTGTTTCATTAGCGTCAATCAAGCCATTTAGTACCATTAAGCCATTTTCCGAATTGGACAATTGTAGTTCTCTTTCACAAGAAGACAAGGCAGATAATAAGACTAATAAATAAATATAATTTTTCATTTCGATTAAATTAAACTAAATTAAAAAGTGATGGAATAATTTACAAATGGCATAAAGGGAAAAATAGATACTGCTACGTATTTAGATTTAACTTCTTCGTTTTCGCCAAAATTAGGCTTGTAAAAAGATGGATTAAAATTGTTGTATAGATTGGTAATACCCAACTTTAATTCTGCTTGCCGTTTTCTTTTAGTGGTTATTTTTTTTATCGCCGTAATATCTAATCGGTGATAATTTGGTAATCTATATTCGTTAATATTACTAGTGTTATGAATAAGCGTTGGATTATTCACATCGTTTCCATTAGAACCATCAACGGTAACCGTATTATCAGCTCCGTAAATTACATTGTAGCCAGTAGCATTAGGGTTATAATTTGGCGTAATATAGGAATGCGTAGAAAAATTACTAAAGCCACCTGTAGAGAAAACAAAAACGCTATTTAAGGACCATTTATCATTTAAGGAATAATTACCTACTAAAGAAAGGTCGTGTCTTCTGTCGTAAATATCATAAAAGGTTTTTCCAAAATTGATGTCCTCAAATTGTCGAGTACTCCATGCCAAAGTATAGCCTAACCAACCTGTAAACCGACCTTTGGTTTTTTGAAAAAGGAATTCCCCGCCATAAGATTTTCCGCTTCCTTGGGTAATTTTATCTTCTACAGGGCCTTCTTGAAGAATAAAACTAGCACCAGGTTTAAAATTTATTAAATTTTCCATTGTTTTATAATAGCCCTCTACCGATAAAGAAAATTGCTTACCCAAAGAAAAATAAGTTCCCAAGGAATATTGCGTAGAATTAATCGGTTTTATTTTATCAGAACTCAATATCCAAAAATCAGATTTATAAACCAGATTTCCCTTAGAAAGTAGGTGAGCGTATTGCGTCATTTGAGCATAACCCAACTTTAGAGAAACATTATCGTTTATTAAATAGCTCATACTCAATCGAGGCTGCATAGAGTAATACGTTTTTTTGGAAGCCAAAAAAGCAGATGCATGAAGCCCTCCGTTTATTTTAACTTGAGGATGCACTTCCCATTCGTGTTCCAAGTAACTACTGAGTTCTATATCTTTCATTGCCTGCTTTGGCGTTTCATAGTACAAATCGTCGGTATTGTTTTCTTGTTTTTTTGTACGCACACTAAATTCGTAATTGTGCAATACCCCTCCAATTCCAAATCGGGTTTCATTTTTTTGATTTAAGAACAAATGGTAATCTTGTTTTAAGCCAAAATCGTTTATTTTAGAGCCAATTTCATTCGTATTCACCGAGGAAATTACTCGCTCTTCTGAGGTGTAATTATCGCCTAACAAATAATTAAAACTATAATGAGAAAAATAAGCTGTTGTATTTGAAAAAAGCTTATTACTGTACAAATGATTCCAACGTAAAGAAGCCATTCCGTTTTTCCATCTTTGGTCAACCTTATAATCTTTTGACGACATCGTATCCGAATATGTATCATTAAAATCGTTTACATCATTGCTAAAATAGGTGGCAATATATAATCGATCTTTGGTCGAAAATCGGTAATTCCATTTTAAATTTAAGTCTGCAAAATTTAAAACATGTTTTGTTTCTTGATTTTCATCAGCAGTTGATGCTATTAATAATCGGTAGGGTAAATCGAGTATAGTTCTTCGAGCAGATATTAGTATGGAGCTTTTATCTTTTACTAAGGGTCCACTAACTGTTGCTTTAGCGGCTAGTAAACTTACGCTAAGGTTGGTTTCCCATTTTTGGTTATTTCCTTCCTTCAAAGATACGTCTATCACCGACGATACTCTGCCCCCATACCTAGCAGGAAATGCTCCTTTTATGATTTCAATATCGTTGATGGCATCTGGATTAAACGTAGATAAAAAGCCAAACAAATGGTATGGATTATACAAAGGAATTCCATCCATTAGTATCAAGTTTTGGTCAATATTTCCTCCTCGTACATAAAAGCCAGCCGCCCCATCTTCTCCTTGTTTAATACTTGGCAAAAGAGTTAAAGTTTTAAGCACATCTGTTTCTCCAGCAAGTGCTGGCAATTGTTTTACTTCTTCCATTTGTAAATTGTGGGTACTCATTGCTGGCCGAGTTAACTTTTCGTTTTCTTCCTCCTCCTTAGCCGTTACTATTACGGCTTCTAATGTTTGATTATTAGCAAGCAATTTTACAATAAGTTCTTGTGATTGAGTTACTTTTACTTGGTAATTATTATAACCCAAATAAGAAAAATGAATAATCGCACTTTCCTTTTTTACGGATAAACTAAAAAAGCCAAATTGATTAGAAGTCGTGGCATTTTTAAAATCACTTTCGTAAATATTTGCGCCTATCAAAACTTCGCCTGTACGCTCATCATAAACATAGCCAGAAATAACAATTGCTTTTGGAGGAGTTAAATTAACACTTGTTTTTTGCGTTTTTTTATTTGCATAAATCACCAAGGAATTACCAACAATTTTGTAGGATAAATTTGGAGCTATTAGCAAATCATCTAGTATTTTATTAATAGGCGTATTCGCATAAGATTTGGAAATTTTTTGGGTTAATTTTTTCTCACTATTAAAGGCAATAGTTAAATCCATTTTTTCTTCTAATTGCAATAAGCAATCTTTTAACTCTTCTTGCTCAAAGGAAATATTAATAGGCGTGTTTAATGATTTGTTTTGAGCAAAGCTAGTAGTAACTATGAAATAAAGCCCTACAAATACTAGGAGCTTAGTTAGATTAATAAAGTTCATATTTTTCATTTTTTTTGGTTGCTTTTAAATCACAACTTAGTTGAATAACTTCTAAAACATTTTGTAAGTCGTCTTTGGCAAAGGAAGCGGTTAGATTGCAGGATGTATTGGGATTGGATAATTTTAGCTGGTTATTATAGTAGGTATTTAATTCTTGAACTACCTTTTTAATAGGCTGCTCCTTAAACGAAAAGGCCCCTGTTTTCCAAGCCATATAATTATTATTGTTTTCGCTCGATGTAGTTAATTTATTTGCAGTTGTTAAAGCACTTTGGTTTTTAGAAAGGATACTTGATTGCTCCTCGTTAAAAAGAGATTGCACTTTTACGAGTCCAGTTGCTACTACCACTTCGGTTTGGTCAGCCCTAGTTTCAATATTAAAAGAAGTACCCAATACTTCTACCTCGTTATGATTGGTGGTAATAATAAAAGGTTTGGTTTTATCGTGTGCCACCTCAAAAAAGGCTTCGCCTTCTAATTTAACCTCTCGGCTTTCGTCATCAAATTTAGCAGGATAAAAAAGTTTAGACCCCTTATTAAGGTATACTACTGACCCATCGGCCAATGCTATTTGTTTATTAGATTCGGTATTGGAAGTTTGAAAAACTAAAAGGGATGCAGGTTGCTGTATGGATGTTTGGTACAGTAAAAAAGAAGCTACGATTAAGAAGAACAGGACGGCAGCTACTCGTGCCAGTTTTTGGTAAAGTGGAATTACTTTTGTTGGTCTAAGTTGTGGTTGTAATTCATTCCAAGCTTTATTTTCATCATAGTCTTTTACTATAATGCCTTCCGATTTCCAGAGTTTGGATAACAAAAGATATTCTTTAGGGTTTTCTTTTTGAAAGCTCCTTGCTTGTTTTTCTTCTTCAGGGTTTGCTTTTCGGGAGAAGTGTTTCGATAAAATATCATATATTTCGTTCATAGGTGTATTGTTTAAAATTAGCAGAATTAACTCCTTACACCTATATGTCTGTAGAATTGGGCTGTACCCCTAAAAAGTTTTTATTTTTTTTGAAATATTTATCGAAGTGGTTTACATTTTTAGGCACAAGCCATAGGCTTGAGTACCGAACGGCTTAAGCGAAACGCTTGACCCTGCGTTCATTTTTCATAAAAAAATGAACGCCCAGTCCAGCCTCCTGGCTGGAGCGTAACGAGCTTCAAGCCTATGGCTTCGTATCAAAAATTTTAACTTAGATAAATAGAACTTTTTTTAAGAAAAATCGGTGAGCAGTAAAAAAAGGGTGCCTAATAAATTATAATCTCGAACTAATAATCGCATTTTTTTCAATGCAAAACCAATCTGGTTTTCAACGGTTTTGGTTGAAACGCCTAAATCTTCGGCAATGGCTTTGTAGGATAAACCATCTTGTCGGCTCATTAAAAAAACTTTTCGGGTTTTAGGAGGTAATTTGGAAGCGAAGTAATGTAACAAGGGGATAATATCTTCTTCTTGTAAATCGGTAAGTGTTTCTGTGGTAAAATCGGGTAATTCGGTGAGGAGGTCTATTTTGTTTTTCTTTTGTTTTTTTAAAAAATCTATGCTTTTAAACTTCACACATCTCAGTATATAAGCGTCTGGTTTCTCTACATTGACAAGTCTATTTGTTTCCCATAAACTTAAAAATACGCCTTGCACTAGGTCTTTTGCAGCATGTTCATCCTTTATGATGGCTGTTGCGTAATTACATAATGGCGAATAATTCCGTTTAAATATTTCTTCAAATATTTTTTTCATTTGTTTTAATTATTGAAATTTTATTTTTCTATAAACAGGTTGTACCTACGGCACAAAAGTCTCAAACATTAAATGCTCCTTTTCTCCTCCCCTCTCCAAAACAAAAAAAAGCCTTGACAATTAAAAAATCATCAAGGCTTTATAGTATAAGGTGACCACGGAAGGATTCGAACCCTCAACCACCAGAGCCGAAATCTGGTATTCTATCCAGTTGAACTACGTGGCCGTGTTAAACGAAAAATCGCTTTACTGCCACAAAATTAATGATATTTAAGGGAATTTTCCAATAATTCCGCCATTATTGTATAAATTATAGAACTTCTTTAATGGCTTGCTACTCTACAGCAACAATTTTCAAGCCTTTTACACTTTCTAATAAATCAACAAAATCTTTGCGGTAACCATTCTCATCGCTTCCAATTGATGCTTTGGCTAGGGTTTGTACTTTGGTGTAGGTTAATTTTCCTTTATGTGGTGAATCACGTAATAACATACCAAAACCTACTACGGCAGCAGCAAAATTTAAATTGCGGCTGTGCTTGTTAATCTGTTCCGAATTAACGTGTTTGGTAACTAGCAAACTCTTGTCTTTTTGAGGGCGTTTGTAGCGGCACTTAATGGTTAGTAGCTTCTCGTTTTGGGCTTTTCGGTCCTTGTTTTTTTTGCTGGTGTTTTTATTTTTGTGAAGGCTTACTTCGTATAGGGCGGTTACGGCGTGTCCTAGTCCTAGTTCGCCCGCATCTTTTTTGTCGTCTTCAAAATCTTCGGTTGTTAGTCTTCTGTTTTCGTAGCCAATTAATCGGTAGCTTTTAACTTTTTCGGGATTAAAAACCACTTGTATCTTGGTGTCGTTGGCTAGGGTGTGTAGCGTGCCGCCCATTTCGGTTACCAATGTTTTTTTGGCTTCTTTTATATTGTCAATATAAGCGTAATTGCCATTGCCGTAATTGCTAATGGTTTCCATTTTTTCGTCTTGGTAATTACCCATCCCAAATCCTAAAACGGATAAATAAATGCCTAGTTCTTTTTTGGTACTCACCAACTCTTTCAAGGCTTCGTTAGAACTTACGCCAACATTAAAATCACCATCGGTGGCTAAAATAATGCGGTTGTTTCCTTTTTTGGCAAAGTTTTTTTCGGCAATATCATAAGCCATTGATATAGCTTGTCCGCCTGCGGTACCGCCGCCTGCCGACAGGTTATGAATGACTTCTAAAATATGCTGTTTCTCCTTACCTGAAGTAGCGGGTAAAGCCACCCTTGCCGAACCTGCATATACTACAATCGCTATTTTATCTTCGGGGCGCAATTCGTCTACCAGTAATTGCAAAGATTTTTTTACTAGGGGTAATTTATTTGCGCTACTCATGGAGCCAGAAACATCAATTAAAAAAACTAAATTTTGTGGGGGGAGGTCGGCTTTAGGAATTTCGGCGGCTTGTAGGGCAATTTGTACGAGGTGTTTTTCTCTGTTCCACGGGCAATTGGCCATTTCGGTATGAATGGTAAATGGCTCTTTATCTTTAATGTTTGGGCGAGGATAATCGTAGGTAAAATAATTCAGCATCTCTTCTATTCGTACCGCACCTTTGGGTATGCGTAAAGTGTCGCTTCCTAAATCTATGTGTTGCTTAATCATTCTTCTAACATTGGCGTAAGCAGCCTTATCTACGTCTATCGAAAAGGTAGAAATGTTTTCGTCGGCAGTTGCTATAATATCGAATTCCTTGGTTTTTGCATAACCTTCTGCGGCATACAAATTGGTATTGCTGCTGCTGCTTTTACTAGGGCTTGGATTAGGGCGGGAAGTTGAACTGAGACTAGAGCTTGGTCTTGCACTTGCACTTGCACTTGCTTGTTGCTTTGGGCCTCCTGTTTGCACCCACTCTGTAAATCCTCCCGTGCTGACTAATTTTTGGGTTGTTATCGTACTGTACTCCGCAGGTATCGCTACTTCGCGGGTAGTGGCTGGACTTACCAATACTCTTTTTTCTATGGTTTTATAAAAAGGCGGCACAACTACCTTTTTAAGGGTTTCTGCGTCCTCCACTTTATCTTCAGAAGGAATATCAACAATACATTTTTTAATGACTTGATACTTAGCAGGAATAGTTTTCTCTTCCACCTTTCCAGGACTCACCAACACCTTGTTGTTTATGGTTTTATACACGGGAGGGATTTCTTTTAAATGCCAAGTAACACAATTTTTAGGATAAGGGCAATCGCTAGTCTCTTTTTTTTCCCATTCTGTAGTGGCAGGTGTTACCAATACATTTTTTTGTACCGTTTTATATTGTGCGGGTGTTACCAGCAATTCTGTTGCAGCTTCCTGTATTAAAATAGAATCGCTTATCCATTTAAAGGTAGGCGGCACTAATTCGTACATGGTATAGCCTTCCTTTATCATCACCTGTTCGGTAACGGTTTCGTATTGTGCAGGTATTGCAACTATCCTAGAGGTGGCTTCTTTCAGCAATACTTGCTCTACTACGGTTTCGTACTGCTGCGGAACAATACATTTCGTATAAGTTTCGCCTGGTCGGGCATTGCTAGGCAACATCTCTATCTGTGCAAATAAAATAGGATTGTTGAATAATACCAATAATAACGCTGTATTTATCAACAGCTTGCATCCTACAAAAGTAAATACTTTTTTCATGGAGTAAACATTTAGGTTTTAATGAATACCCCAAAATTAGAACAACAAATGCTTGGTATCTGTTAATGCTTTGTTAACGTTTTGTTAAAGCGTTGCCATTGCTGGATGGCGGGAGAGAATTGTTGATTTTTAAAATATGATTCTTGACATTTGACATTTCCCCTCCTAACGTAAATGTCTGAATTTGGATGTTAGCAAAGACTTACTATTTTTTAAAAAAATAGTAAGTCTACACCGCTGTTTTGTGTAATCATTTTAGGAAGAACGTATGGATACTCCGTGCAACTTAGTGAAAAAAAATAACTGAAAATAAACTAGCCCCTCACGAATTTAAAATCTCTAAAGGTGCTAGTAAAAGAAGACGGAGAAGCCCAAAAAACTTCGTGCAACTTAGTGTAAAACTTAGTGGAACTTCGTGGGAACAATCGCCAGCATAAAAACTGACTACTGGCAGTAAGCGAAGCGAACATTCTGACCCCTAACCACTAAAAAAAGCCTACAAATGTATCACCTCTCCATAAGCCGCCGCTGCAGCTTCCATCACCGCTTCGCTCATTGTTGGGTGAGGATGCACGGTTTTAATCAACTCATGCCCTGTTGTTTCTAGTTTGCGGATGGCTACTATTTCGGCAATCATTTCGGTTACGTTGGCTCCTATCATATGTGCGCCTAGTAGCTCGCCGTATTTGGCATCAAAAATTAGTTTTACAAATCCTTGTTTAGCACCTGCTGCACTTGCTTTGCCCGATGCAGAAAAAGGGAATTTACCAATTTTTAAGTCGTAGCCTGCTTCTTTAGCTTGGGCTTCAGTATAGCCTACCGATGCAATTTCTGGAGAGCAATAAGTACAGCCTGGAATGTTGTTGTAATCCAATGGTTCGGGATCGTGACCAGCTATTTTTTCTACGCATATAATGCCTTCGGCAGAGGCTACGTGTGCTAGGGCGGGTCCGTGTACTACGTCGCCAATGGCATATACGCCTTTTACGTTGGTTTGGTAAAATTCGTCTACTACAATGGTGTGTTTTTCTATTTTAATGCCTAGGGCTTCTAAGCCTACATTTTCTAGGTTGGGCATATATCCTACTGCCGATAAAACTACGTCACAGGTGATAACTTCGGTGGTATTTTTTTTGTGATTTTTAAGCGTTACCTTGCACTTACGTCCCGAGGTATCTACGCTTTCGGCACCTGTGTTGGTGAGTACTTTGATGCCTGCTTTTTTGTAATTACGTGCTAGTTCTTTCGATACTTCTTCGTCTTCGGCGGTTACCAATCTAGGAGCGTATTCTACTAGGGTTACTTCGGTACCAATGGCATTGTAAAAGTAGGCAAACTCTACGCCTATTGCCCCTGCCCCTACCACTACCATGCTTTTAGGCTGCTTGGCTAAACTCATGGCTTCTCGGTAGCCAATTATTTTTTTGCCATCTTGTGGCAACGATGCAATTTCTCGTGAGCGTGCGCCTGTTGCAATTAACACATTTTTGGCGGTGTATTCTTTTTTAGTCCCATTGGCGGCGGTTACTTCTACTTTACTTGCAGTAGCTAGTTTGCCATGACCATTGAGTACGGTAATTTTATTTTTCCTAAATAAAAAGCTAATGCCTTTGCTCATGCCATCGGCTACGCCTCTACTTCTGCCTATCATGCCACCAAAATCGGCTTTTGCGCTGCCTACTTTAATGCCATAATCTTGTGCATGTTGGATGTACTCAAATACCTGTGCACTTTTTAACAAGGCTTTAGTAGGAATACAACCCCAGTTTAAACAAATACCGCCTAGCGATTCTCGCTCTACAACGGCTACGTTCATTCCTAATTGCGATGCTCTAATTGCAGCTACATATCCTCCAGGACCACTGCCTATAACTATTAAATCAAAATCTGCCATAAGTTGTAAATATTATCGTTTTCTTTTACGCCAAGTAGTCTGTCATTTAATGATGTCGGTTGTTTTGGCGATTTTTGCTCCCTAGCCGTATTACAAATACTCGCCGTAGCTTAGGCTATGGCTGCGTTTTGCGCCTTGCTAGGAAACAAAACTCACTCAAAAGCAACTCAACACTATTAAACTGACAGGCTACTTAGTAATTTTCCGCAAAGTTACTTTTTTAAAAACAATAAGTCACATTTAAAGAACATAAATTGATATATAGCTGCTGAATAGCAAGTTTTTTTTTGCAAAACAAGAAGGATTGTATTCCTTTGCGTTCTCAAAAATTAAAAACAGAAATTGCTATGCTCAATTGCCATTTAAGTCTATTAAAAATTATTGGAAATAGGTGCAATTTGTTTTTCTTATCCCTCTTGTTAATGCTTGGGTGTAAAACCTCCTCCTCCCCTTTTCCAATTAGCAACGATGTGATAAAGATAGACACCATTGCAACAGATTTTTCTATTCCTTATGGTATTGCTATACTAGGCGAAAACGAATATTATATTAGCGATAGGATTGGGAAATTTTATCACTTTAAGCAAGGGCAACTTACAACTATTAGTGGACTACCAAAGGTTTTAACCTATCCCAATCCTGGATTCCCTATTATTTTACATGGCGGATTGATGGATATTAGCTTACATCCTAATTTTGCTACTAATGGGTGGATATACAGCGTTTTTCTAAATCCGAAAGGCATCTGCGAAGTTGTTCGTTTTAAAATAAAAAATAACCAAGCGGTACAATTAAGCTCTATTTTTGCAACCCGTACCGCAGGCTATTATGGAAATGGTGCTAGAATTGTTTGGCAGGATGACTCCCATTTTTTTTTAAATATTGGCGGTTCTACAGGAAGTACTATTACTCGCCCAAAGTTACGAGCGCAAGATTTAGCAGAGGACTGGGGGAAAATACATCGACTTAAAGAAGACGGCAGTATTCCGACAGACAATCCTATTTTGGAAGGATTTAATGCGCCTATAAGTATTTGGAGCTACGGACACCGAGATGCACAAGGACTTTATTACGATGATTTAACTAAAGTATTGTTTGCCTGCGAACACGGACCTAAAGGAGGCGACGAATTTAATATTATAGAAAAAGGCGGCAATTATGGCTGGCCCTTGTTTTCGCATGGAATAGATTATGGTGGCGAAGCGGTTTCTACTATATCAAAAGATTCGGCAGCTACCTTTAGCATACTAGCAGAACACTACTGGACCGTACCTACTAGCGATGGCGGACAGGCTATTGCACCAGCTTGTTTATTGAAAGTAGCAAACAGTAATATACCCGAATGGAACAATCATTTTTTAATAGGCTCGTTAGCTTTTAAGAGACTCTTAAAGTACAATAGAGAAACTGGCAAAACAATGGGTTTAAACGTAACAGGACGAGTAAGAACGATTAAACAATTGCCTAGCGGCGATATGATTGCACTGATTGAACGCACAAGCCCTGAACAATCGAATGGCAAAATTGTACGGATAAGCGTTGAGCAGGGAAATTAACAGTTCCCCCTTTAGCAAGCCTCTAACTAGAAAACTAAATTGACTGGATTAAGTACCAATAACAAAAACATTAACCAAACATTAACTTACATTAACACAATGCCATAAACTAAAAAGGTCATAAATTACTTATTATTAAAGCAACTTTTCCTTTGTTTTACCCATATTGCATTTTTTATATGCAGAATCGCTCCTTTGGCTTGCTTTTCTCATAATAATGCGATAGATTAGATAGTCGGAATAAAATATAAAACCACACCAAAAACTTATTTATATATGAAATACAAATTGCTAGGATTAGCAGTCGTACTTGGCGCATCTATTTTTTTTACTTCTAGTGGCCTTGGCTACCTCGATTATGACAATAAAAAAAATGGGATGCTCCTACAAATATTAATGGGCAGCCTCGACCAATTGCATTATGATGCAGATGAGTTGGACAACGATTTCTCGAAAAAAGTATACAACCTATACCTTAAACAGTTGGATAGGAACAAACGTTTTTTCATTCAATCGGATGTTGACCAGTTGAGTGCTTATGAAACCAAAATAGATGATGCCATTGAGAATCCCAATTTTGATTTTCTAGAGCTATCGGTGGAATTGTTTGAAAAAAGGATTGCAGAAACAGAAGCGTTTTATGAAGATGTTTTAGCCGAGCCTTTTGATTTTAGCAAGGATGAATATGTGGAGTTTGATTTTGATAAGTTAACCTACGCTACCTCTTCGGAGGAGTTGAAGGAAAGATGGCATAAATGGTTAAAATACCAAACGCTAACTCGTTTACACGATGCGATTGAAGAACAAGAAAAAGCATTGGAAAAAGATCCAAAAGCAGAAAAAAAATCGTACAACGAGCAGGAAGCGGAAGCAAGAGAAAGAGTGCTTAAAAACCATAAGGATTGGTTTAAACGCATGAACCGTTTAGATGAAAGGGATAGAATGTCTGCTTATATTAATGCCATTACCAACGCACAAGACCCACATACGGGTTATTTCCCTCCAAAGGATAAAGAGGATTTTGATATTCAAATGTCGGGAAAACTAGAAGGTATTGGTGCTAGGCTGATTGAGAGGGACGGTTATATTAAAGTGACCGAAATTATTGCGGGCAGCCCTTCGTGGAAACAAGGCAAACTAAAAGCGGAAGACCTTATTTTAAAGGTAGCACAAGCCGACGGCGAACCTGTTGATGTAGTAGATATGAAGATTGGCGATGCCGTACAATTGATTCGTGGTAAAAAAGGTACAGAAGTGCGTTTAACCGTAAAATCGGTAGATGGCACAACCAAAGTAATTCCGATTATTAGAGATGTGGTACTTTTGGAAGAAGGTTATGCTAAAGCTTCTCGTTTAAGTATTGATGGCGAAGAAAACAGCATTGGTTACATTAAATTACCTCGTTTTTATGCCGATTTTTCTAACTCTGGCGGCCGAGATTGCTCGGATGATGTACAAGCAGAAATTGCTAAATTAAAGAAAGAAAAGGTAGGTGGTATTATTTTAGACCTTCGTAATAATGGCGGCGGTTCGCTACAAGATGTAGTAGAAATGACGGGCTTGTTTATTGATGAAGGCCCAATTGTACAAGTAAAAGCTAAAGAAGGCGCACCCTATATTTACGAAGACGAAGACCCTAGCATACAATACGACGGACCGCTAGTAGTATTGGTGAACTCGTTTAGTGCTTCGGCATCAGAAATTATGTCGGGAGCTTTGCAGGATTACGGACGGGCAGTAATTGTAGGTACAGGCAGTACCTTTGGTAAAGGTACGGTACAGCGTTTTATTGATTTAGACCGTGCTTTAAGTGGCAGCTATGATGAGTTAAAACCCTTGGGTTCGGTAAAAATGACGATACAAAAGTTTTACCGCATTAATGGCGGCACTAATCAGCTAAAAGGCGTTATCCCAGATGTTATTTTACCTGATGCTTACAGCTATATTGAGGTGGGCGAGCAAGAACAAGAACATGCAATGACCTGGGACGAAATTAAACCTTTAGATTATAATAAATGGGATGGCATTAGCAAGTTCAACGAAATTGTTCGCAACAGCAAACTACGTACAAAAGCCAATGAATCGTTTCAGTTAATTGAAGAAAATGCTCGCCGCATGAAAAAACGCAGCGACAAAACCAGCTTTACCCTTTGCCTAGATAAATACCGCAAAGAACAAGAAACCAACGAAAAGGAAAGCAAAACTTATGAAGATACGCTAGAAAAAGAAATCGACAAATTGCAAGTACACACCCTTTTAGACGATAAAGCAAGCATTGAGTCGGACACAACCAAAGCACAAATTAACGACGATTGGCACAAAAGCTTGAAGAAAGATAACTATGTTTTTGAAGCCATTAACATTGTAAAAGATTTACAAAGAGCGTCAAATGCCTATAGTAATAATGATAAGAAATAGTTTTTTTAGGAACTAGTACTTGGTACTTGGTACTTGGTACTTGGTACTTGGTACTTGGTACTTGGTACTTGGTAATATAAAAAAAAAGCACGAATGAAACAAGTTGTTCATTCGTGCTTTTTTTTTGGTTATTTGTTTCTTTTCCCTTATGCAATTCAACAATTCAACATTCAGCCATCCAGCAATTTAACAATTAAACCATCCAGCATTTCAACTACGGCGCAGCTTGTTCTTCTGCTATTTTATCTAGTATTTTTTGTCCTAGTTGAATAAGTTCAGTAGCACCTGCCGAACCAACTTTTGTTTCTATTAATTGTCCATCGGCATCGAGGTAAACCATGCTGGGGTAATTAAAAATAAAATACTCTTTAATGAGCTTTGGTCCATCTCCTTTTTCTCCATCTACTTTATAGTTAATAAAGTTGGTTTCGTAAAACTTAATTACTTCGGGATGGCTAAAAGTATACTCATCCATTAATTTACATGGACTGCACCAAGAGGTGTAAAAATCAATAAAAATGGGTTTCTGTTCTTCTTTAGCGGCTGCTAAAATATTTTTGTACTTGCCTTTAACAAATTGAATGCCTGGTGTTTTTTCGGTAGTTTGCCCTTTATGCTTATTACAACTTGTTAAGCAAAACAGCAACAGGGGAATAAATACAAATACGAACTTCTTCATGATAAAAAACGGTTTAAGATGATAATTAACAGCAACAAAATGGGTGTCATAACAAAAGAAATAAGGGCTTATTTTTTTGACCTTGTAAAGTTAATAAAGTTTAGGAATGGTGCAAAAATAAATTTACATTTTCCACTTCGATATTTCCCAATATCCTGCGTTACAAATACTCGTAATAGCGCTGCTATTTATCCGCAAGCGGTTCTCTTAGCTTAAATATCCAAAGGGATATTTATTTTACTGCGTAAAAATCGCACGCTCCTATTTTGCGCCTTGTCTATTAGAAAATCTCTTTGCGGAAATTTGTAAATTATTTTTTCACCATCACTTAGCAATCTTCAAAACAAAAACTTTTAGTATCATCTTAAAGCGTCAAGGTACAAGTTATGCTATACTTGCCTTTTTTACAA
>JAHDBT010000307.1 GCA_020630215.1 Bacteroidota bacterium | reverse complement strand
TCACTCAAAACCTCATTTTGCCGCACAATTAGTTTTCGGTCAGGCACTAAGTAGTTTATCAAGTTAATAGTGTTAAGATAAGAAGCCGTTTAAAGACCATATTCTTTTTACTAAAAAAAAGGATATTTACTAAAAAATTGCTACTCATTTTGTATCTTAGTGGTTTGTCAAGTTAATAGTGTTAAGTTGCTTTTGAGTGAGTTTTGTTTCTTAGCAAGGCGCAAAACGCAGGCCTAGCCTAAGCTACGGCGAGTATTTGCAACGCCGCTAGGGAGCAAAAATCGCCAAAACAACTAACATAATTGACTTGACAGACCACTTAGCCCTATGAATAAAAATGTAGCTTCCCCTCACGACCGCTTTTTTAAATCTACCATGACCGATTTAAAAACAGCGAAAGATTATTTCCGTAATTTTTTACCGCCAGAAATAGTCAAAAAATTGCAGTTGTCGCAACTTCGTTTAGAAGAAACCAACTATATTACAGATGCATTAGCCGAGTTGTTTTCGGATATTGTATATAGTTGCCCTTATGGAGAAGGCGAGGACGAAACGGAAATATTTATTACACTTTTGCTAGAACATAAATCCTATGTGCCACCTTATCCACACTTCCAATTGCTAAAATATATGTGTGCAATATGGGATAAATGTATTGCCAATAAACAGCCTTTACGAATTGTTTTGCCCTTGATATTTTATCATGGTAAAGAAAATTGGGTGATAAAACCTTTTAGCGACTATTTTAAAGGGATGGATAATGCCTTGAAAAAACATGTGCCGACTTTTGAGTATTTAATAACCGATTTACAACAAAAATCAGACAGTGAAATATTGGCATTAAATGTGCAATTTTTAAGGAATGTGTTATTAGCTTTTAAGCATGGAAAAGATGGCGATTATGTGTTTGATAATGCCAACCTCGTTTTTTTTATACCAGAAGGGGAAGCGGCATGGGGTACGTACATGCGAAACTTTTTCCATACCTTATTCGTTTATCTAATAAATGTTTCTAAACTAACGGAACCACAAATCAAACAACTAGTAACCGATTTGCCAAGTCCAGTAAAAAATGCAGTTATGAGTACTTACGAACAAATACTACAAAAAGGAATGGAAAAAGGGGAGCGAAAAACCTTAGAAAAAAATATTGTCAGTTTATACAAAAAAGACTTTTCTCTCGAAACTATTGCAGATGGACTATCTATTGAAAAAGATTTTGTAATAGAAGTGCTTAAAAAACATAAATTGTTATAGATTTCACCTCAAATAAAATCACCAAATCTAGTAAAAAATAGCCAATACTTTACCACAGTGAAGCGAAACAAGATACGCTAAAAGCAATTGAGTATAGCAAGTAATAACCCAAAAGTGAAAAAATATTGCTTAGTATTTGCACTTATGCTTGGATATTTAGACATTTGCAAGTATGATGAAATCCTTAAAACATTATTGTTTACTAGTAGTACTGCTAATTATACAAACACAAAGCGTTTTTCTAATAGCTCAACCGCCTCGTGTTGATGCTTATTTTAATAACGATTTAGTGCTAATTGGCGATCATATTACCCTAACACTAGAAGCTGCTTATAGTGAAGGAACAGTAGTACAAACCCCTATTGTAGACGATAAAATGTTAAAAGGATTAGAAATTATATCCATTGGCAAGGTAGATTCTATTTTTGACAATGGCAATATTACAACTCGCCAAAAAATAACCCTCACCACATTTAACGAAGGCAGTTTTCAAATCCCACAATTTGATTTTAATTATACTTCGGGTAAATCGGGAAGAAAAAACTTGGTTAAAACGCAGCCTTTAACCCTTACTGTGCAAATGCCCGAAGTAGATGTAGAAAAGGATGCTCCAAAGGATATTAAACCCATTTTAGAAGTGCCTAAAACTTGGCGAGACTATGTGCCAATGTTGCTAGGACTGCTCCTCTTATTACTAGTGCTGCTATTTATCCGTTGGATTTACCGCCGCTTTTTTGCCAAGAAAACAACTCCACAAGAAGTGTATGTTGCCCCACTCCCTCCACACGAAATTGCCATCAACAAACTCAAAAAATTAGAAAGCGCACAATATTGGCAACAAGGAGACATCAAAAAATACTACAGCGAACTCACCGAAATTTTACGAGAATACCTAGAAGGACGCTACGACGTACAAGCCCTAGAAATGACGACCAACGAAATTATTAACGGCCTAGGACATACCCAACTCGACAAATCGCAAATTAAAAAATTGGGTAAATTGTTTCATGTTGCCGATTTAGTGAAATTTGCCAAAGCACAACCCCGTGTCGATCACCACACCAAATTTTTCCGTTTTGCAGATGAGTTTATCCGAACAACTAAACGCAAAGTTGTACTAGAAGACGCTACCCAAAACGAAGCAGAATTGGTTAAATAGCATCCTACTATCACTCCTCTAGTCACCCTTTTTTCGTTACTAAAATTATTCATTTCGCATGAAAAAAATAAACAATAGCTTACACTTACAAGCAGGCTTACTAGCATTTGTATGTTTAAGTTACTTATTAAGTACCAGTGCTTGTAGTAATAAACATTTACCACAAACAACTCAACATGCTACCGCCACCAAAATTGTAACCGAAAACGGTCCTGAAGATATTGTTTTAGATACAAAATTTAATCGCCTCATCGTATCCTGTAACGACCACCGTTTGCAAAAAAAAGCCCCTGAAGGCACTATCTACATCATCCATCCCAAAACCAACGAAAGCTACCCTATTGAGCGAACAGGAGAACCCCAAGATTTACCTTTTCACCCACACGGCATTGATTTTGTTTGCGAAAACGACCATAAGTGCTACCTATATGTTGTAAGCCACGATGATATAAAAAACAAACATTATATCCTTAAATATTTAGTAGAAAAAACGGCTTTGCAATTTGTAGATAGCTTTACTCACCAAAGCCTAATTCCTTCGCCAAATGCAGTTACCGCCCTTAAAAATGGCAGCTTTTATGTAAGCAACGACCGAAGTAAACGAAATGCCCTAATGGAAAGCGCATTGAAACAAAAAAAATCGTTTGTTAGTTACTGCAATGCCCAAAAAGAATGGAAAATGGTAGCTCGTAAATTAGCTTTTCCTAATGGCATTACCAATTACAACAACACCCTATACCTAGCAACTACCCAACAAAACAAACTGTTTGCCTACACCATGTACGCCGACGGTTCGTTAAGCAAACGCAAAGAAATTACTACCTTAAAAGGACAAGACAACCTACGCTTTCAAGAAGGCGATACCAACAAGTTACTAGTAGCTGCCCACTTAAATATGCTTAAATTTGTGCAGCATTTTCGCAATGCTAAAAAACCAGCCCCCACAGCCGTATACGAAATTGATGTACAAAATGGCGAACAAAAACTACTGTACTTTAATAAAGGAGAAGAAATAAGTGCAGGAGCTACAGGATTGGTACACGATGGTTACCTGTATATTGCCCAAGTATTCCAACCCTTTATTTTAAAAGTTTCGCTCAAATAAGATTGCCCTTGTTAGTAACAAAAAAAAAAGCTCTTCAACATTTAATTTTGTTGAAGAGCTTTTTTATGGATATTATTTTTCTGTTCCTTAATTAATTGTAACCGATTGCGAGCGAGAAGTTCCCGAAATTGTTTCGCCATTACCGCAAGGCTGACTGTGTACTTGTGCAATTACATAATATTGCCCACTAGCTACATTCGGAATTTCTATTTGGTCGAAGGAAACAATGGTTTGCGAACCACTTTCAACAGGGGCAGAAGTAAAAGCAGCTAACTGTGTATCGCCACTGTCGTATGTATCATCAGAAGATAAATACAAGGTAGTCATATTGCGTAAACCTGTTGCATCTAGGCTAGTGGTTTCGTTTAAAGAAACACTGCCTGTAATACTTGCACCAGAATTAAAAGAACTGCTACCTAAACTAAAATTATTAATAGCAACTGTACAAGTTGCTCCTGGTGAAGGGGTTTCATCGTCGCAAGCACTAAAACTAAATATGCTTACTACTAATACTGCTAAAGTAAATAATTGAATGGATGTCTTTTTCATTGTAAATAATTTAATGAACTTTTTAGGAAAATTGGGTATGGGTGTTCAAATTTTTGCTATGCAAAAGCTTGACTATGTGTACTAAGATAGTAAAATAGGGCAATGGTTTAAAATCACCCACTATTTTTAACAAGTTAATCAAAAAATAAAAGTAATTGACACTTTAAAGCGGCGAAACGTAGCGCAGTCGGCTATGTACCCTCTACAAAAAAAAGTGCAAAGGCTTAGATAAACAGGTATCTATTTTTAAACCAACCTTTTTATTCCACAAGTATCGCTTCTTTTATCATTTCTTCGTACATTTCTTTCCAACCTTCCCAACCATGAATATCTACTAGGGTATGGTTGTGCCATAGGGTAATAAATACGCCTTTCACCGCTTTCACCTCGTCCATTATTTTCCTTAATTGTTCCATGCTTTGCAGAATATCCAATTTTAAATATTCTCGCAAGGTAACATCCATTGCCATAAATGGATAAATTTTAAGGTTGGTTTTTATTTCTAAGTTTAAATCATAAAAATAAAAAGAGGAAGCCGTGCCAGCCCTAAAACCTAGCTGCGAAGCATAACCCATCGAAAAATCTTTGCGTACATCTAACTCAATTAAATTTTGATAGGTTTCGGGAATTTTAAGCTTGATAAAATGCTGTCGGCTGCGTTCAATATCTTTTTTTAATACTTCGGAAAGATTGCTGATTTCTCGGGTTAAAATTTGCGTATTTTTATTAGAAGCAAAAGAAGGATGAATGCCAACTTGTGCATGGTCGTTGGTAGATTGAATGAGACTTTGAAAACTCAAATTATCTAGGGAAATATTTTTATCATAAGGACCATACTCTCCTACTAAGAAAAAATAAATGGTTTGTAAGCCGTATTTTTTTTGCAGGGCTACTAGCCAATCAAAGGTATAAAAAGGATCTACTTTTCGGTTTAGTAAAACAAGCGTTCGGCGTTTTAATTCGTCCATTTTACGATGGCGCAAATGGTATAAGTAACCGCCTACCGTACGAAACAAACCTCTGTTTTTATAGGCATAAGCCATATCAATATCGTAGGTAGGCACAAAACGGTAAGGTCTGCGTTTAATTATTAAATCAGGATAATGCTTTAGCAACACTTTTTCTAAAAACATTATCCACCTATCTACTACGGCAATTTGTAAAAAATTATTTTGATGCGCCACACTTTGCTCTGCGGGAAAACGGTCAAAATGATCTCGTTCGTGTGGCAGGTATTCTTCGTAACGACTTAGTAGAAAAAAGCTGGCAGCAAATGGATCGAAAGGTAGGTCGGAGTTGTTTTTACTAATATAAAAAATAGGCGTTTCCTCGTAAATATCTACCTTAATTTTTTGCGTTTTTATACCTCTTTCAAACAGCAGCGGCGTTGCATAAAAAAATATCTCCTTATCAAACTGTCGATAACTGTAATTAATTTTAGGTCCTTCAAAACTAGTAAATGTATCTTTTTCGGAAGTTAAAGATACTGTTATACCTAATATATCACTAAAAATATGTTCGGAGATATACTTTAAACGGTTGGTAATTTTTTGAGAATAAACCAGTAGCATCCAATAATATTATTTTGGTGTGAGTAATAAAATATACTAGGTATGTTAATATTTTTTTCGGAAATCAAACATCGAAGCCCATCGTTTTCCTGCTATAAAAATAGTTGTTTCTAGGAGTCTTTTATAATACCTCGACTAGGTTATATGCAAGTATTGCTTTTTACCATTAAAAAGAGACGTTTTAAGCCGTTAAGTGAAAAGGGATAAATAACTCCCGCCAGTATGTGCGATTGTTTTTTTCAAGATATGAACGAACGATTTTTACACAGTAAAATAAATATCCCTTTGGATATTTAAGTGTAGAGAACCGCTTGCGGAATAAAAGAAGCACAGCAATAGCGAGCTATTGCGAGCATTTGTAACGCAGGGTTGGGAAAAAGCATAAGCATAATGGCCTGATTTATTTTGTCGCTTTCACTAATTATTTAGTGATGGGTATTTAACTTATTTCGCAACTTCTACCCTCATGCCTACATCCATAATTTTGGGCAAGGGATTTTCTCGCATATGTTGTTCAATTTCAAAATGGTAATCGCCTTTTTCGGGCAGTAGTGCATTTTGCTGAATCATTACTTGCGTAGTAATAATATCGCTCATGCCTTTACCAAACCATTTGCCCAATTTATCGGCTAGTGGTAAATCGACCCGTGTTTGCAGCTTTTTACCCGACGGATAAGTCGTGTGCATATACACCCACAAATTGCGATACGCATAATCGTTGCTATGACGTACATTTACATACACATTGTATTTAATGCTGGTATCTTTAATGGCTATATCAAAACTAGCTCTGTTGTTATAATCCCAACGAGCATTTGGTATTTCCGAGTAAGATTCAAAAACACTATCGGAGGTACATCCTGCCAAACCTAGCACTAGTATGCTTATTACTAGTAAAAGACTTTTGATAGATGCTGGCATTGGTAAAAAATGTTTTTCCATAAACTTATCAGGCTGATATTTTCACTAAAAATTAGGTTTATTACTTCCTAAAACGTTACTATTCAGCATTCGCTAAATAGTAGTAGAAGGTAGAGCGTACGCTTCGCTTTTGGTAGAAAGACAGCTTCGATTTTGCTATTTGTTCGGTAGTTTCTTAGTCTCCGCTAATCCATTACTTACAAAGTGAGCATAGCGAGTAGTCTTTCTACATTATACTAAAGTACTTTTTACTCGTTACTGAATGGTAACCCTAAAACAAAAGAACAAAAAGACCTGTCGAAATTCTCCTAATTTCGCTTAGGAGGAGTATTGTCGTTTCCTTTATTATCTCCTCCTCCTTTAGGACCTCGGTTTTTATTATTGTTTCTACGGTGTTTGTTTTTATTAGGTCGATTTGTTTTTTTAGGGTCTTTATTTTCTGGTGTTTGTTTTAAGTTTTTATTAGTAGCAGGTGGCTTTTTTTCTCCTCCTTTTTTGTCTATCGGTTTACCCTTTTTATTTTGTTTATTACCTTGCTGCTTATTCAAATTCGGGTTTTTATCTTTTTTAGTGTTCGTGTTTTTGTTACGTGCTTTATCTCCTCCCCTATTACTAGGTGGTTTGTTGCCGCTGCTAGTCTTTTTACTGTTTGGTTTAGTTTTGTCTTTATTGGCATCTGCCTTGGGTTTATTTTTAGGCTTTTGCTTCTGTTTTACATTAGGATTAGTAGGTACTTTAGATTTGTTTTTTTGTTGTTTATTGGTTTTATCTTCATTACCTAATTCCATTTTTTTCTTTTTACGACGCAAACGACGTTCTCTATTTTTCTTACGTTTAGCCGATTCTTCTAATGCGCCTAGCGTAGTTTCGCCTACCCCATCCTCAAAGGACATATCTGCCTCTGTCGATTTCCCAAAATCTACCATTGCTAATAAACTATCTGGTTGTTCACCCTTCGCATTCATCTCCTGAATTTCTTTTACCTGCTCTACCGAAATAGGAAACAGCATAGAGTTTTTAGGTAAACTGTACCACAACTTTCTTTTAAAAATATCGGTTTTAATTAAGCGTGCTTCTCCTTGTGCTGTTTGCAAGATATCGGCATTACGAGGAAAATCTTGCAGCGCATCTAGGTAGGTACTAAGTTCGTAGTTGAGGCAGCATTTTAAACGTCCGCATTGCCCCGATAGTTTAGCTTGGTTGATGGCTAAGTTTTGGTAACGAGCAGCAGCAGTCGATACCGATTTAAAATCGGTTAGCCAAGTAGAACAACACAGCTCTCGTCCGCACGAACCTATCCCACCTATACGCCCAGCTTCTTGCCTAGCACCTATTTGGCGCATTTCTATTTTTACGCTAAACTCGCGAGCATATAATTTAATCAGCTCTCTAAAATCTACCCGTTCGTCGGCTATATAATAAAAAGTAGCTTTACGTCCATCCCCCTGATACTCTACATCCCCAATTTTCATGTTGAGGTTTAACTGCCGAGCAATTACCCTCGCCATAATCATGGTATTGTACTCCAAAGCTCTCGATTCTTTCCTGCGGCTCCTATCTCGGTCATTAGCAATACGAATCAGTCGTGGCAATTCGGCATCTTCGGTTACTCGACGTTTACGCATTTGTAACCGTACCAATTCTCCGCTTAAACTAATGCGTCCTATATCGTAGCCGCCCGTTGTACTTTCTACCACTACGGTATCGCCCGTATCACAATCAATATTGGTTAAGTTGCGAAAAAAACCTTTGCGGCTCCCTTGCTTAAAACTTACTTCTACTACTTTAAAACGGCTGTTTTGCGAGGAGAAAGGCAGATCGGATAACCAATCGTACACATTCATTCGGTTACAACCGCCTGTGCTACAACCGCCATTGCTCTGACAACCCGAAGGTTTGCCGTCTTTCGATGTTCCACACGATGCACATGCCATAATATTCTTTTTTTTTAGTAGTCAGTAGTCAGACCGTTCGCTTCGCTCTCTGTCAGCAGTCAGATCGCTTCGCTGTCAGTTTTTATATGCTGACGATTTTTTAGTAGTTAGTAGTCAGAACGTTCGCTTCGCTCTCTGTCAGCAGTCAGATCGCTTCGCTGTCAATTTTTATATGCTGACGATTTTTTAGTAGTTAGTAGTCAGAACGTTCGCTTACGCT
>JAHDBT010000306.1 GCA_020630215.1 Bacteroidota bacterium | reverse complement strand
AAGGTCTTACGAAATTAAATGGGGTATACTATTTCTAGGCTTTTTTCAGAAGACTCATTCTTGGTTTTCTATAAAGAGGTCGTACCTACGGCACTAGTAGTTGTTGATTTTGGTAATATATAAAGAATTCATTACTAGCGCACAAGCCTCCCGAATCGTTAGCATGTCAAAAATAAAACACCAAAATTCAAGCATCAAAAATCGCCTAGTGTTAGCAGGGGATTGTCAGAGTTTAAAAATCGCATATCAAGCATCAAAATTCAATAGTATAAGCAACAGATGGAATAAAACGGAGGTTAAATTTAGGAGAGAATTCATTTTCTTCGGTCTCGTTTTCCTCTTCGTCCTCTTCTTCTTCAAGGGTGTAATAAAGTGGCAGTTGCGTATTAAGGGTATTAAAGAGGTTGAGTTTAACTGTATGATGGGTATTTTTTATTTGCTGTTGATAAGACAAAGATAAATCTAAACGGTAATGTATATTACTTCTATCTTGGTTTTTTTTACCAGGCGTAAACCTATTATCTTGTTGAATGCCTTGTTGTAAATCGAAATTAAATGCATACAAAATAGGATGCCCAGAACCTAAATATAAGCTAGAGCCAATAGAAAAGTTTTTAGGCAAGTTATAATAAAACAAGGTTTTTAATTCATGCCGCCTATCAAATTGAAAAGGGTAAGCTTTTCCTAAATTTTGCTCCTCAAATTGGTGTGTTGATTTACTAAGGGCATAACTAAGCTGCAATCCGTATTTAGGCGTAAATATATTATAGGCCAGCTCTAAACCGTAAGCCGTTGCTTTACCAATTATCGCATTGTCGTCAATTAAAATGTTTTCATTTTGGGAGTTAATACGAGCAATTCGGTGAATGGTTTTATAATAAATATTGCTGCGTAAACTATGGTTTCGCTTTTTATAAATGGTATATCCCACATCAAACTGATGACCAATTTGGGGCGTTAAATTATTGGTAGAGGGATACCAGAAATCTTGGGGTAAACTAATTTCGGTATTACTTATTAAATGATTGTACTGTACCGACGAGGTGTAATTAAAACTCAAAAAGTGTTTTTCTTTTAGGCGGTAATCTACACTAAATCTTGGTTGCATATTAAACTGCTGATAGCTGTTGCTAATATTGTGGAAATAGGAATTTCGTAAACCAAGATTAAGGACCCAATTACGAAAATTGAAATGGCTTTCTCCATATAAATATATTTTTTGTGTTGTTTGTCGTGGAGCTTTGGAGAAGGTTTCTAAAAAATCAACATTAATTTCGTCGTCGTCATAGTCTTCTTCTAAAATAATTGTTTCGTCGGTAAAGGAATTATTGGTAGGATGGTATAGTTGCCGTAAATAGCCCCCGCCTAATTTTAATCGCCACCATTTTTTTGCTAAATAATTTAATTGTAGTTTGGCTTCGTAGTCGTTGTTTTGCGACTCGGTAAAATCAAAACGAAACTTTTCTTCTTCTACTCCTAATGTTTCTATCTCTGTTTCTTGAAAAGTACTAGCAAGTGCTAAATAACGATTAGCACTAACAGCGGCTTTAAAAAATAAGTTGGGCTTTAAGGTGCTTTCCCAATTCAATAAAAACAATTGATTGCCCCAAGCAACTTCTGCATCTATTTCTACTTCTAGGTCTTCGTCTTGTATTATTACTTCTTCTTCCTCTTCGTCTTCTTCCTCATATTCGTAATTATAAGTATACGCTCCATCACCTAAAATAAGATCGTGTCCTTTATAAAAACTAAAGGATAATTTATGTTTTTTTCCAATAGCAGTGTAAGCTTTCGCAATTACATCATAGTAGTGTTTCTTAAAGTTTATTGGTGTATCAGGAAATAAGGCATTTTTCAAAATATTATCCAAATTAATTCCCGATATAGCTGTCCTTCCATATAAAAATAAGGCAGATTTTCCTTTTACAATGGGCATCCCAATATTTAAAGCCACATCATTTAAATTAATATTGGCTCCTCCTTCTAGTTTATTGGCGTTGCCATCCTTTAATTGAATATCAAAAACGGAAGAAGTAAAATCGCCATAAGCGGCACTGTAACCTATTTTGTGTACTTGCAAACTTTTTGCCATTGCAGGCGTAATAGTAGATACCAAACCTAGGGCATGAAAAGGATTATAAATGGGCACATCATCTAGTAAATATTGGTTTTGTCCTTGACTGCCTCCTCGTACAAAATGCCCGCCTATACCGCCTGCGCCAGACTGTACGCCAGGTAATGATTTGGCTGCATGAAAAATATCGTCAGAGCCTGTAATACCTGGGGTTTTAACCGCATAAGCCATTAATTCTTTGCTGCCATATTTATTAATATCTCGTAACTCTTCTATAGGATTGCTGCTAGGATTGTTGTAGTCGCTAATAATGACTTCCTGTAACTGATTATTAGGACTTAAATACAAATTTAAAGGCGTGTCTTTCTGTACATTTAAATGGATAATGGTATCTTTAAAAGTAATAAACGAACATTGTAAAGCATTTTTGCCAGCTTTTAATTTTGCAAAAAAATGTCCGTTTTTATCTGCGCCTACTACTTCGTAATTATTAATTAAAATATTGGAATAAGGTAGAGGAGTGTTGCTTTTTAAATCTTTTACATAACCATAAACTGTATAAAAAGCACGACTTAAAATAATTAATGCAGGCTGGGTTTTATTGGTAATGGTTAATTGATTTTCCTTTAGTAAATCGGCTATAATAAAAGTGATGGTTTTATTTTGATACGCAATATTTACGCTATCGTTTTGGGTGAAGAAATCATCGCTAAAAAGAATAGGAATTTCGGTAATTTCGGCTACTTTGCGTAAAGCTTCTGCTTTGCTTAATTGGTGTAATTCAACGCTTATTTTTTTTGTAAATGGATTTTGGGCAATTGCATTCATGCTAAAAAACAAGCCCCCTAATAAAATAACTATCCCATATAAAAATAATGATTTTATTTGCATTCTCCTCCTTTTAATAAATAATTATTTCCTTGCTTTTCTAATTTTGCTCCATAAACGGTTTTTAATAATTCGAGCATATATTCTGCATCCTTGTTAGGCAATGCACCAGTAAAAATGCAATTACTTAATTGTGAATTTACCTCAATTTTTACATTGTACAGTTCGCTAATAATGGCAATTATTTTAATTAACTTCTCCTCTTTAAATAATAAATTTTGTTGTTGAAACCAATCGTAATTATTTAAATTAATTTCGACTGATTTGGTCATTTTATTAGTCGTTTTATCTAAAGTAACAGACTGCCCTGTGTTTAGTATTTCTTTATTTTGTTTAGTGCTAACTTTAATTTTTCCTTCTAGTAAATTAACAGTCGCTTTATTAGCATCTACTGGATTGTCGATAAAAAAAGTAGTGCCAAGTACCTCTACTTTTAAATTGGGTGCTTGTATAATAAAAGGTTTTTGAGGATTGGGAACGATGGCAAAATAACCTATTCCTTCAAAATCAATGCTGCGGGTATCGCCTGTAAAACTTTCGTTATTAAGGTATTTTAATTGGCTGCCTTTTTCGGCAATTATAGTGCTGCCGTCGCTTAATTGCAAGGTGTTTTTTTCGGTAAATACATACACTATTTCCTTGTTCGAATTAGTATTGAGGAGTACCACAAATAAAACCAACAATATAATGGCAGCAGCGGCAACTGTTCCGTACATCCATCTATGGAATAATGTTTTTACTTTGGTTTTAGCAGTAAGTACTTCTGTTACGCTCTTATTTTCTTCTTCAAGAATTTTATTTTGCACCGCTGCAAAAGCATCCTCTAGGTTTATAGGTGCACTTATATCTTCCCCATAATCGTTGCTGTAATTCCAAGCAGCAATAATTTCTCGATAAGTCGTTTCATTTTCAGTATCGGCCTTTTTCCATGCTTGCAAAGCATTGGCATCTGCAGGGGCAATAATGCCGAGCAGTTCTTGTTGTATTAATGTTATGTAATGGTCTAAATCCATAAAAATGATTCATTGTAATGGTGATGAAAAAAAGGTGCTCATCACTATAACTAGGCAAAAATGGTTTTCCCCTATTGGTTATTAGTATATCTTTTTTAAATACTGTCCTACAAAAAATCCATCCAAAATAGCAGCAACACTAGCAGCGGCCCATCATAAGATTTTTTAATGGCTACTCTTAGTTGTTTCAATGCTTGCGTCATTTGGTTTTCGATGGTTTTGGTAGAAATGTTGAGTTTTTCGGCAATTTCTTTGTGGGATAAACCTTGTAGGCGGCAGAGGGTAAAAATGATTCTTCGTTTTTCGGGTAGTGCGTCAATGGCTTTGTGAATGATGTTTTTTAGTTCTTTGTTTTCTAATAGCCCATCCACATAATTGGAGGTATCTTCTTTTTGTAGTAACGTTAATTCATTTTCTCCTGTGTGGCGTTTGCGTACTTTTAAAATGGTGAGGGCTTTGTTAATTACCGCCCTATTCAAGTAAGCTTTTATATTTATGGTATCCGAAAGTTTTGTTCTATTTTTCCACAATAAAACAAACACATCTTGCGCTGCATCTTGTGCCACATTTTTATCCTTTAAAATATAGTTGGCAGATACAATCATAGGTGGATAATAGCGGTCAAAAAGCTGTCGGAAAGCTTTTTCATTGCCTTGTTTTATTTGTGCAATCAGTAGTGGGTCTGTTATGCTCGAAGCTTGCGCCATGCTAGGAATTTTGTGAATTTAGAAACAAATATACGGCTATTTTGTTTCCTTTTTATAAATTTTTATGTTGCCGCCAGAAACGCCATAGCCCTCGCATAAATAAGTCCAGCCTTTTCGTTCATAAAAGTTAATGAGGTCGCTGCTTAAATGCAAATCCTCAAATCCTTTTTGTTGAGCTTGTGCTAAACCATGATTTAAAAGTTGTGCCGCTATACCTCTATTTCGATAGGCTTTATTTACATGCAAACAAGCCAACCAGGGCATTAAATCTTGGCGGCTAATAATATCGTTGGTAAGTAATGCGTAAGAGGCAATAATATCGGTCCCATCTACTACAATATAAAATTTGGGAAGTGGGTTGTCTGCTTCCAGGGAATGTATAATACAATCCTTGTAAAAAATAAAATTAGATTCGCTGCCCCAACATTTCCAGAAATAGTGAACGGCTTTATCCAACATTTCGGGCTTTTGAGACAGTTCGATAATTTGAATGTTCATAATATTTTGTTTTAATTATTAGTTTATGAAATTTTGCATATTCCCTTTTTTTCAAGCAGCATGACTTTCTTTATTATTAGCGAATCTTAGCGTTTGTAAAAAAAAAATAAAAGAATTAATTTAGCCAAACTCAATAATCATACTTTTTAAAAAATATCTAAAAATAATGAAAAAAATTTATACCACCATTTTTATTTCCTTCTATCTACTACTTGCTATGCAAATACAGGCACAAACTACCGAAACTAATTCGGGAGAGGCTTCGTGGTTTGCGATGTTTAACAACCTAAAACTGAACGAGAAATGGACTTTTGGCAACGAATTGCATTATCGTTTTAATGACGTATTTCAATCGCCAGGTACTTTTTTAGTACGCCCATTTATTCAGTTTGAACATCCCAAGAACGTTAGTTACGCTTTTGGTTATACTTTTATTAATTCTAAAAATGGGGCGGGTAGTATTACTAATGAACACAATGTTTGGGAGCAGATTTTATTGAAATACAAAATACAGGAAACTAAATTACACAACCGATTTAGATGGGAACACAGGTGGGTCAATCCAGAAGGGGCAGCGGTTAATCAGGTAAATAGGTTTCGTTATCGATTTGGATTTGTGCGAGATATTCATACTTTTCAGGAAGATAAACTGACCTTGTTTTGCAATGTTTTTGATGAATTTTGGGTGAATCTAAACGATAAGCTTTTACCAACCTCTTTTGCTAGAAATTGGGTGTATTTAGGACTAGGGGTTAAATTTGATAAATTAACCAATGTGCAATTAGGATACATGTATCAGCGGGATCAAAAAGTAGATGCATTTGATAATAAACATATTTTTCAACTGAGTTTTAACAAAAACTTTTCGTTGAATTTTGAGCCAGCTTCCCAATAGCGTTAACTTATCTTAATACCAATAAATTTCCAAATTATGTGCGGACGATACTCCATTACCAAACCCATTTCCCAAGTACTAAAAACTTTCGATATAATGGACGTATCGAATAGGGAGTGCTATATGCCGCACTACAATGCTTGCCCTAGTTTGCAGCTGCCTGTAATTACAAATACAGCTCCTAAAACACTACAGTTTTACAAATGGGGGCTAATACCTACTTGGGCAAAAAACGATAGCATTGGCAACAAACTCATCAATGCTCGCAGCGAAACCATACACGAAAAACCATCGTTTAAAGCAGCATTTAAAAACCAACGCTGCTTAATTCCTGCCGATAGCTACTATGAATGGAAAAAGCTGGGACGTAATAAAATTCCCTATCGCATCCTATTGCCCAATGAGCAGCTATTTGCTTTTGCTGGCATATGGTCGGCATGGCATCAGTCACCACAAAAAGTAGTGCATACTTTTACGGTTATTACTACCAATCCACATCCTAAAGTTGCCCATATACACCAGCGGATGCCTGTTATAATGACCCCTAATTCTGACATTAGCCAACAATGGTTAAATTTAAACATTTCAACAAAAGATGCTTTGTTATTGTTGCAGCCTTACCAAGGAGAAATGGATTATTATACCGTATCGTCGAAGGTGAATGCTGTTGCGAACAATACCGCAGACGTAGTAGAAAAATTTAGTTGGGGGGTATTAGATTTTTAAGCTTTATTTTGTATCTGTTACTAAAAAAGAAATATTTTAGTATATCTTTGTAAGTTACCATATTAGGTGTAACCAAGAAACCTATAAACAATACCAATAGCTTTAAACCTTAACCAATTATCATGATGAAAAGTATATATGTAGAACATGTTCATGCAAATGTAATTGCTTTATGCTTATTGATGAGCTTTAGCTTATTACTAACTACTAGCCATATACAGGCACAAGATAAATTCGATTATGGAGGAGCGCAAATTCCAATTGGCGATGCCAAAGTTGGAAAATCTAATTCCAATCTTCCTAGTTCTTCTTCGGCAACTAGCACACAACCTAGTAGCAATCAGATTACTGTACCTACTAACAGTATGCCTGCCGAACCTAAATCTTCGGGGAAAACTTCTAAAAATAAGAATTATAAAAACAATGTTACTTACCAGCCCGAACAAAAAAGTAATTATATTGAGGAACATAAATGGATACAAAATCCCTCGTCGGGTAATTACCATGTTGGTTTGAATAAAATACCCGCCTTTAGCGATGATTTGTATGAAGTGCGCTTGGCTAATATTCCGAGTTTAGTACGCTTGGAGTACAACCCGTTGGTGCGTAAGTTTATAGATATGTATGTGATGCAACGTAGGGATCAGGTAAAACGCATGTTGTCTAAAATGGATATGTACTTTCCTGTTTTTGAAGCTGCTTTAGATAGACATGACTTGCCTACAGATTTAAAATACTTACCCGTTATTTTATCTGCATTAATTCCTCATGCTAAATCAAAATCGGGGGCAGCAGGTTTGTGGCAATTGCCTTACGGTACGGCTAATTTATATGGACTGGAGGCCAACTCTTATATTGACGAACGCTACGACCCTTATTTATCTACGGAGGTAGCAGTGATGCATATAGAAAATTTATACAAAAAATACCGTGATTGGCACTTGGTAATTGCTGCTTATAATTGTGGGGAAGGCACCGTGAACAAAGCAATTCGACAAGCAGGTGGAACCAACGATTATTGGGTTGCATCGCAATATTTACCTATGCAAGCCCGTGCTTATGTGCCTTTGTTTATTGCAGCAGCTTATGTAATGAATTATTATCCCGAACATAATTTACACAAATACGAACCTCCTTATTCGTTTTATGCTACCGATACTATATCGGTAAAAAACACCCTTAATTTAAAAGAGGTTGCCGCCTATTTAGGAATGACCTTGGAAGAATTGCAATTTTTAAATCCTGCTATTAAACGTAATATTTTACCTCGCTCGTCGCAAGGAGTTCCTTTAACCCTACCAGTATCTAAAATTGATTTGTGTACAATGTATTTAGGAAATATAAATTCAAAAAACAGGGAAATTGTTATTAATAAAGCCGAAGAACTAGAGAAGGTAAATTTGCCAGAAGACAATCCTTGGAATTTTAAAATGACCGATTATGATGTTACCTACGTACCCATTAAAGTGGTAACCGACGATTTGAAAATTTTAGATTATTACGTGGAAGGTACAGAAACAATTGATGCAATTGCCAATAAGTTTGACTGTACAGTAGAAGATATTATGCATTGGAATGATTTGCAACTTAGAGGCGTATACACAACGCAACACTTGTATATTGTAATTCCAGAATCGCACGAGGAATTGTACCACAATATTACAGTAAGAAAAATTACTTTGGAAGAAGCCGAAAGTAAAAAAGAACGCAAATCTTACGACATGACTTATACCGTACAAACAGGAGATAACCTATATAGTATTGCTCGCCAATTTTCTGGTATTTCTGCCGAAAATATTCGAGATTACAACAACCTATCGAACAACGATTTGGATGTAGGGATGAAGTTGAAAATTCCTGTTAAAGAATAGGAGAGATGGGGATTTTTGAATTTTGATTCTTGATATTTGAGGGGTGATTTTTGATTTTTT
>JAHDBT010000305.1 GCA_020630215.1 Bacteroidota bacterium | reverse complement strand
ACGAGTATTTGTAACGCAGAATATTGGGAAATATCGAAGTGGAAAATGTAAATTTGTTTTTGCTCCATTTCTTATATCCTCAACCAATTGAAACAACTACTATATATACTCCTTTCTTGCACCATCTTGTCTTGTAATTCTAATGAGGTTACAGATGAAAATGCGATGTTGTTTCAGGAACTTCCGTTGGAGCAATTTACCAACCACAATACCGAAAGCGAAATGATGAACGCCTTTGTATACGAATACTTTTACAATGGCGCAGGACTAACCGCAGGAGACATTAATAATGATGGATTGCTCGACCTCTATTTTGTTTCTAACCAAGAGGAAAATAAATTATTTATCAATCAAGGCAATTTTAAATTTCTGGATGTAACCAATATTTCAAAAGTTGGCGGTAGAAAGGATTGGGCAACAAGTGCTACCTTTATTGACATCAATGCAGATGGACTTTTAGACCTATACGTCTGCTATTCGGGTCCTTTTGTAAATCCCGAAAACAGGAAAAATGAACTCTACATTAATCAAGGACTCAACGCAAAAAAAATTCCAACATTTACAGAACAAGCAGCAACCTACAACCTAGCTGCTACTTGCAATAGTACCGAAGCCGTATTTTTTGATTTTGACCGAGATGCCGACCTCGATCTTTATTTGCTCAATCACAATCCGCAGCGAATTACCAAAGCCGAACTTAAAACAGGAAGAAACAAAAAAAATGATCTTGGAGGCGATTTATTATTCGAAAATGTGGACGGCAACTATGTGGATGTCACCTCCCAATTAGGCATTCTTAGCAATGGTATTTCCTACGGTCTAGGCATTAGCATCAACGATTTTAATCAGGATGGTTGGCCAGACATTTACGTAGCGAATGACTATGAGGAAATGGATTACTTTTATTTAAACGAGGCGGGTAAAAACTTTAAACTTATTACCAACAAGGCCCTCCCCCACTTACCTTATTTTTCTATGGGCTGTTCTAGTGGCGATTTTGACAATAATGGATTTCCCGACATTATTACGCTCGATATGATGGCGAGCAATATTGTAGGCGTAAAAAGCAATATGGCATCTATGAATCCCAAAAAGTTTTACGATGCCATTAACAACAATCGACATATCCAGTATATGTACAATGCCGTTCAAATGAATAATGGGGTTAATCCACAAGAAAAAATTCCTTTCTTTTCTGATGTAGCCCAACTAGCTGGCCTAGCAAGTACCGATTGGAGTTGGTCGCCAACAATAGCCGATTTTGACCAAGATGGATACCTAGATATTTATGTAACCAACGGCATAAAACGCAACTTTAGAAACAAGGATTATTTGCAACAGTTGGAAAAGGATATGAAAAACCCCACGGCAATAAAAAGTTATTTTAAATGGACTAAAAGCATCCCTCAATATTACAGTAGCAACAAAATGTTTAAAGGTGGAAACAAACAATCCTTTTTTGAAAAAGTGAATTGGCTGCCTAGTAAAAAAGACCTAACACATGGCGCAATTGCCGTAGATTTAGATAATGATGGAGACCTCGATATTGTACAAAATAACATGGATGCCGCTGCCAAAATATATCGCAATCTAAGCAAAGAAAATCATGCTACACAATCGGTACAAATAAACTTAATAGGCAATAAAAAAAACAGCAATGGACTAGGAGCTAAAATACAGCTATACACTTCGCAAGGAGCTATTTTTTATACGCATCAATTGTCTAGCGGTTATCTATCTGCTGTAAATACAAATGTAATTAATATTGGTATTGGACAAAAAATGCTTGATTCGATAAAGGTAATTTGGCCAACTGGTAAAATGAGCGTACTACCACCAAACAAATCCAATAAATACACCATTGAAGAAACAACAAGTAGCTCCAATTACACCAGCAAAAAAAACAAGCCCCTACTACAGCAACACCCAACTAATATCCTACACCAAGAAAACGAATTTGATGATTTTTCTAAACAAGTATTATTGCCTCACAAACTATCTTGCTTAGGACCCGCACTATGTACGGGAGATATAGATGGAGATGGTAATGAGACGATTTTTTTGGGTGGCGCACTAGGATATAAGGGCAGATTGTTTGCCATTAAAAACGAAACGCTCGTAGAAATACCAACTGCAATTTTTGAAGCAGATAAGGAGCGAGAAGATTTAGATGCTTGTTTTGTAGATATAAATAACGATGGACACCTAGACCTGTACGTAGTAAGCGGAGGCAATGAATATGCCCTTGGAAGTGATAAGTATTTAGACCGAATTTATTTTAACAATGGCAAAGGACAATTCAAGGATAGAATACTTGTAGCAGGAACTAACAAAAGTGGTGCGGTTGTAAAACCACACGATTACGACCAAGATGGCGACCAAGATATATTTGTAGGCACACGGCTAAAACCCTGGGAATATCCCAATGCCGAGCAGTCGCTACTACTAGAAAATGTGAATGGACAACTCCAAAGTATTAGCCCTAAAACAAAAAATATCCTAGCACTAGGAATGGTTACCGACGCTGTTTGGTCTGACCTTGATGGCGATAATAGTAAAGAGCTTTTGGTGGTTGGCGAATGGTCAACCGTAAAAGTGCTTAAATATGCCGATGGCGATTTTTCCTTAATGCACGATACTGGATTTGAGGAAAGCGGATGGTGGAACTGCATCACCGCAGTAGATATTGACCAAGATGGCAAAGACGATTACTTGTTAGGCAACCTGGGAAAAAATGCCAAATACAAAGCGACTCATCAATATCCCTTTAAGTTATATTACGATGATTTTGACAAAAATGGAAGAGAGGATATTGTGCTCAACCACTTTGAAGATGGAACAGAATATCCCCTACGTGGAAAAGAATGTTCTTCAGAACAAATGCCAATGCTCAAAAAAAAGTTTACCTCTTACCAAAGTTTTGCTCAAAGCAGTTTAAAGGACGTGTATGGCGCAGAAATTATTAAGAACTCCAAGGTATTGACCGCAACTACCTTTGAGTCGCAATGCTGCCTTAACCAAAACGGAAAACTCCATTGCCAAGCACTACCCAAAGAATTGCAAATTTCTTCCATCAACGATATGGAGCTAATAGACCAACCCAATAGCACCTCCGCATTGCTAGTAGGTAATGCGTTTCAAACCGAAGTAGAAACGCCACGGCAAGATGCTTTTTATGGGGCATTGGTTAAGCTAAAAAAGGATGGAAGTATTGTTGTTGTTCCGCACAGTAAAAGTAACTTTATAACAATGGGCGATGCAAAAAAAATAAGTATAGCCTATAAAAACAAAAAAGCATACTACATTGTGGCGAACAATTCAGGGCCTTTACAAGTCTTCACCAAATAACAAAAAATATGAAAGCTAAAATAATGTTCGTTTTTTTGATGCTGATACTCCTTAGTTGCAATTCTGATTCCACAAAGGAAACAAAGTCAACCAAGGAAACTGCCAATTTTAATTTAATTCCTGCGGTAAACACCATTACCAAAAGCAATGAGTTTGCCGCCATTGATCGTATCCTTGTTGCGCCTTCGCTAGATGCAAGGCTACAGAATTTGCTAAAGGCTAATTTGACCAAATTTAAAATCGAAACGCAAAAAGAAAACAATTTCACGTTAAAAGAAAATAAGCAATTACCCACAGAAGCCTACCAACTAAACATTACAACTAAAGCCATAGAAATAGCCTACTCCAACCCCAAAGGATTAATGAACGGTCTCAAAACTTTAAACCAATTACAATGGCTCAATAACGGTCGGCTACCTCAATGTACCATAAAAGATAAACCCCTATTTAAATACCGAGGTATGCACCTAGATGTTTCCAGGCATTTTTTCTCGGTAGCAGAAATTAAGCAATACATCGACCTGATTAGTGCTTACAAAATAAATTATTTTCATTGGCATTTAACAGATGATCAGGGCTGGAGGATAGAGATAAAAAAGTATCCCAAAATTCAGGAAATAGCGGCTAAACGAAAAGAAACCCTAGTAGGACATTACAACGATCAGCCACACCAATTTGATGGCAAACCCTATGGAGGATATTATACCCAAGCAGCAATAAAAGACATTATAAAATACGCAAGCACCAAAGGCGTAGAAATTATTCCAGAAATAGATATTCCTGGACATACCGCCGCATTAATTTCAGCTTATCCCGAGCTTTCTTGCCATAAAAAACAAGTAGACGTAGCAACCAAATGGGGCGTATTTTTCGATGTGCTTTGCCCTACAGATTATACCTTTAGTTTCCTAGAAGATGTTTTCGATGAAGTCATGGACCTATTCCCTTCTAAGTATATTCATATTGGAGGGGATGAATGCCCCAAAGACCAATGGAAAAACAGTGAATTTTGCCAGCAGTTAATCGCCAAAAAAGGTTTGAAAAATGAGCTGGGTCTACAATCTTATTTTATTAAAAGAATGGAAAGTTACCTCAATAAAAAAGGCAAGCAAATAATAGGCTGGGATGAAATACTAGAAGGCGGATTAGCCCCCAATGCTACCGTAATGTCGTGGCGAGGAACCGAGGGAGGCATCGAAGCAGCCAATCATCACCATGAAGTAGTGATGACCCCAACCTCCCACTGTTATTTCGATTACTACCAATCTGAAAATCCCCAAGAGCCTTTAGCTATTGGCAGCTTTATCCCTTTTGAAAAAGTATACAACTGGAATCCAATTCCCAAAGAACTCGATGCGGCCAATCAAAAATATATTATTGGCGGACAAGGAAATGTATGGACAGAATACATGCATACCTTCTCGGATGTGGAGTACATGTTTATCACCAGAATGATGACTTTATCAGAAGTGCTATGGGGAAAAAAAAGCAACTCGCTCGAAAAATTTGTGCCTGTTTTATTTAACCACATTAACCACCATACCCAACAAGGAGTAAATGTTTCCAATCATCTTTTGGAGGTTAGTTATTTGCCAGAAGTAAATCCTAAAACAGGTGTAAGCTTGCAATTAAACTCCCCACTTAGCGCAAACTACCACTTTAAAAATCCCGAAGAAAAAGCGTTTCAAGCCTTAGCAAAAAATGGAAAAATAAAACTGGATAAATCGGGTAATTACGAGTTTAAGGCAACTGCCAACTCTGTAACAGGCCGAACCGCTAGTATTCGGTTTAGCCCACATATCGCTAATTTCAGTAAAATATCATTAAAGCATCCCCCTTCCGAAAAATACAAAGGCAATGGGCCTACTAGTGTTATTAACGGCATTATAGGTTTTGAGGATAGATACGGCGGTTCTGAATGGCTGGGTTTTGAAGGAACCGATTTTGATGCCACACTTCAATTCCCCAAAAAGCAAAAATTAAGTAAAATCGACTTTAAGTTTTTTAAAGGAGAAGGACAATGGATATACTTACCAAAAGAAATAAAAATATTCGATGTTTCTGATGGAAAAAATGTGGAAATTGGAAGCAGCACCAACATACAATCAAAAGATAAAATTGCACGCATAACCGTACAACTTACATCCGCACCGCCAACAATTGATGCTTTGCGAATAGTGGTGAAAAACTACGGCAAAATTCCCGAAGGAAAACAAGGAGGAGGAAATCGAGCTTGGTTGTTCCTAGATGAAATAATTGTTCAATAGTTACTCTTTCATTAAGTATATATTTAGAAGCCACAGGTTTCAGTACCGCTACGCTCCAGTCTGGAGACTGGAACAGGCGTTCATTTTTTCGCTAAAAAAATGAACGCAGGGTCAAGCGTGTCGCTTGAGTCGTTTGGTATTCAAGCCTCTGGCTTGCAGTAAAAGTATTAGGTAAATATATTTAAACATAGCGAATAGTAACCAATAAAAATCAAATATCGTGAATATAAGTACAATAGACTGGATCATCATCGTCGCATTTTTTTGCTTTACACTTTTAATAGGCCTTTATGCTTCCAGGCAGGCAGGCAAAAGTGCAAAAGATTATTTCTTATCGGGGCAAAATATGCCCTGGTGGTTACTAGGAATCTCCATGGTAGCAACCACATTTTCTGCTGATACGCCCAACTTAGTAACCGACATTATTCGTAAAAATGGCGTTGCTGGCAACTGGGTTTGGTGGGCTTTTTTACTTACTGGTATGGCAACCGTTTTTATCTATTCTAAATTGTGGCGACGGTCTGGAATTACCACCGATTTAGAGTTTTATGAACTACGCTATAGCGGCAAGGAAGCCAGCTTTCTCAGGGGCTTCCGTTCTATTTACCTCGGTGTGTTTTTTAATGTTATGATTATGGCAACCGTGCTTTTAGCAGGTATTAAAATTGCTGGGGTAATGCTAGGAATTTCTGCGATGCAAACCGTATGTATTGTATCTGTTGTTACCGTATTTTATGCTTCCTTGGGCGGACTTAGAGGCGTTATTTTAACTGATTTTTTCCAATTTATCATCAGCATGATTGGGATGGTGGTAGCCTGTATTTATATTGTAAACCTACCAGAAATTGGTGGCTTATCCAACTTAATAAGTCATCCAGCCGTTGCTGCCAAAACGCCCCTCTTTCCCGACTTTTCAAATCCAGAGGTTATTATCCCCTTGTTTTTTATTCCCATAGCCGTACAATGGTGGAGCGCGTGGTATCCTGGCGCAGAACCAGGTGGAGGTGGGTATATCGCACAAAGAATGCTCTCGGCTAAAGACGAAAAAGATGCCGTAAAAGCTACCCTACTTTTTAATGCCGCACACTATGCATTACGCCCTTGGCCTTGGATTTTAATTGCTTTGGCATCCTTAATCCTCTTTCCCGATTTAGCAGCCATAAAAGCCAGTTTCCCACATATCGATTCTTCCATTATTGCAGATGACTTGGCTTTTCCTGCCATGCTTACCATGCTACCCAAAGGATTATTAGGCTTGGTTATTGCAGCCTTAATTGCCGCATTGATGTCTACCATAAGCACGCATCTTAATTGGGGTTCCTCGTATATTGTTAATGATTTTTATGTGCGATTTATTAACCCCAAAGCGACTCAAAAAGAACAAGTAAATTTAGGACGTATCAGTACTTTTGCCCTAATGATATTAGCAGCTATTTTGGCTCTTTTCTTAACCAATGCCATGCAAGCCTTCAATATTTTATTGCAAATTGGAGCAGGTACGGGACTGTTGTTTTTATTGCGTTGGTTCTGGTGGCGCATTAATGCTTACAGCGAAATTGCCGCAATGATTGTATCCTTGTTTTTAGCCATTTATTTTGAAATTGTTTATGATGGCGATTTACTTTCTTGGCAACGCATGTTAATAAGCGTAGGCATTACCACATTAGTATGGGTAGCCACAACACTATTAACCAGACCTACAGATAGAAACCAACTAGTAAAATTTTACACCAAAATTAGACCACACAACCTAGGATGGCAACCCGTAATCAACGATATGGATAAAGCCATTATTAGCAACACCCAAACAAGCAGTCTTGCTTCAGAAATCTTGATGATGTTCCTAGGCACCTTAGCCATTTACACCGCCCTTTTCACAACGGGTTACCTACTCTATGGACAACTATTCTATGCTGGCATTTCTTTCGTTTGTTGTTTTGTTGCCACTTTTTCCATCTTTAAAATATGGAAAGATTAATGTTACTGCAACTAAAAAAATGAGCCTGTGCAATAAAAACATTTCCGACATATCAGGTTGTTAAATACAACACCTCTCCCCTCCCACTTAAAACAAACTCAACTGCTGCGGCAAAGCAGCTTCTTTATCAAACGGCCATGGCGGCATATTGGGAAGTTCCAAATTGGGGTATTGGATTTGTAGGGTTTGGTGAAATAAACGGCATAAATGCGGTGCGTACTCATCGCCAGGCGTATGCATAAAAAGGTAGGGCGTTTTGCCTTCGTTTATCCAAGTAGCGGTTTGGTCGATGATGGGTTGGAGGGCGGTTAAATTGTCTGCTGCTTGTAGGTAGCCTACATAGCGTAAAAATGGGTGTTTCCCTGTTGCCGTTAATCGACGTGGCATTCGTGGTTTTTTGTTTTGCGCTGCCAGTACTTCGGGGTTCCTGGATTGGATTTGGTGCAATGTAACCGTATCAAACAAAGCTCTGTTTATTTGATTGGCGGCTAGTAAATCATTTAGGCGTTTCTCGGTATCAGCATCCTGCTCATTGTAAAAATCTTGGTGGCGGACTTCTACCGCATAATTAAAATTACTAGGCAAACAAGGAATAAATTTTTCTAAACTGGCAATTGATTTTTTGTTGAACGATGGTGGTAATTGCAAAAAAAACAGCCCAATTTTAGGAAGGATGGGTTCCATCGCTTTAAAAAGTTGTTGTACCTCCGCCTCCATCTTTTTGAGTTTGTAATCGTGCGTAATGGTGCGAGGAAATTTAAAGCTGAACCGAAAATCATCGGGCGTATCAAGTTTCCAGCGTTGTATCATTTCGGGGCGTGGAAGTCCGTAAAAGGTGTTGCTACCTTCTACGGTGCTGAATACTTGTGCGTATTGGCGTAGGTATTGCTTGGGTTTGGCTTTGGTGGTAAATAGTTTGCCTACCCAATCTTTGTTGGCCCATATTGGGCAGCCTAGGTGGTATTTTTTAGGGGGTGGTGATGAAGACATTTATGGTCTTTTTTGGTTTGGTGATGGTGGATTTTGGAGGGGAATATAATTATAAAAATTAAAAAGGAGTAAGAATTTTTCCCATTTTGTTCTTGCTAGTTGCACTAGCAAGCCCTAAACTAACTCTTTCAAAAAAGAACGCAAAGATAG
>JAHDBT010000304.1:3191-8737 GCA_020630215.1 Bacteroidota bacterium | reverse complement strand
TTTAAAAAAAAATAAAACACCCCACAACCTATGAGCGCAGCTAGTCTATCGCTCATAGGTTTTTTTTATGTGCCTATTTATCCAACTAACAAAAATTTTAGCCTATCAGTACCGTGTCCAAATACCAAAAAAATAGCCATCTACTACAATTTTAAGCTTGTTCACTGTACATTTGTAGCACCATTTTTTATTTACTAAAACCATTAAAAAGCCAACAGCTAAGTGAAACTCAGCCCCACATACCAACAATCAACCAATTCGTTGTTTACTACTAAACGATTGCTTACACTAGCAGCCTTAGTACTAGCTACTGGTATAGGCTATTTGCTGCTAACTTATTGGGCTACCAACAACACAACTACCGCCAGTACTACCGATTTAATTTTTTGCGATGCAGAAAAAAAATCAGGACAACAGTTTATGGATGCTGCGGGGCAATACCGTTTTGGAAATGCAAAAACTCGTAGTAGTGAAGTCGCACATTCGGGTAGGTACTCCTCTAAGGTTAACCAAGCGCAACCCTACGGTATTACCTACACCATTGAGCAACCTAAAGCCAAAGACCGCTACCAAGTTTCGGTATGGCGTTACCGTAAAATTGCAACGCCTAATTTTTTAGCGATTAGTGGTACCGATAAACTTAAATATTATAAACAGCAAACCGAATTTTTAAAAAAAGACGAACAAGGCTGGGAACTCCTACAAACTACTTTTACCGTACCCAATTACGAAGGAAATGGCAACATTAAAATATACGTGTATACAAGCGGCGAAGGCGAAATTTTCTTCGATGATTTAAGCATCCAAAAAATAAGCGATACCAATAATAAAAACAACTCCAATAGCTTTAATCCACAAAAAATGCAATTGGTTTTTAAAGACAAAGCCTTTCAAAAAATAAAACAAAAACGCAGCGAAGCCCTACAAGCAGGCTTTTTAATTTCGGCAGAGGATGATTGGGCCAAAGGTTTTATTAACCAAGCAGGAGTAAAAGTGCCAGTAGCAGCTCGCTTAAAAGGCGATTACCTCGATCACCTAAAAGGAGAAAAATGGTCGTTTAGAATTAAAGTTGCCGACCCTCATGCTTGGAATCGGTTTAAAACTTTTTCGATACAAAACCCTAAAGCTCGCGAGTATTTAAACGAATGGATGCTGCACCAGTTTTTTGAGAAAGAAGATGTGCTTACGCCTCGCTACGATTTTTTTGAGCTGCAAGTCAACAATAAAAACCTAGGCGTATATGCCTACGAAGAACATTTTGATAAACAACTAGCAGAGTTTAAAAAACGACGAGAAGGTCCCATTGTACGTTTTACCGAAGACGCAATATGGCAAGCCCGAAAACGGGAGTTTGATAGTTTTGGGGAGGTGATGCATCACCCACATTTAACCCATCCTTTCCAAGCGGCAAGTCCTAGCGCATTTAAAGAAAAGAAAACACAAAACGCGCCCAACTTAGCGGCTCAATTTAAAATTGCTCAAAACCTAATGCACGAATATCAGTATGGCTTAAAACCTGCATCGCAAATTTTCGATATTAACTTACTCGCAAAGTATTATGCTATTGTTGACATTACCAAGGCCTACCACGGCTTATTTTGGAACAACCAACGTTTTTACTACAACCCCGTTAGCAGCAAACTCGAACCCATAGGCTACGACGGTTTTAGCCATGCCGAACCATGGATTAAAACGCCCTTTTTTGCTTATGGATTAAATGAACAAAGCAATCACCAAAACTTTTTTAAGCAGCTTTTTTTGGATAAGCAATTTATCGAACAATACTTGCAACACCTTTACCAATTATCGCATCCTAGTTATATTACTACTTTTCTGGAAGACTTATCGCTGCCATTGCAAGAACGCCAAAGTTTTCTTCAGCAAGAAACACCTGGTTATGCATTTAGTGCAGCTCCTTTAATTAACAATGCTAAAAAAATTCATGGCAGTATTTTGCCTTTTAATGAGCTAAGTGTAAAAGCACATATCCAAGAAAAAACCAGCGATTCGTTACTGCTAAACATTGCCAATGTACATGCACTACCGCTAAAAATAACGGGCTTTGGTACTAGCAAAATGCTACAAGATACGCTAGAAAATGCAATATGGCTAATGGCAAAAAATGTAAAACAACCACCGCAATACCAAACACAAAAAGTACCTTTAAATACCCAATTTGTTTTTTACCAATTGCCTGGCATCGACACTACTTTTCACAGCAGTTTAATTGCCTGGCCCATTGCACAAGCGCAAACCCCAGCTCAAAACTTATTTGAAGGAGTCAACTTAAAAAGCAACGCTTTATTCAGCGTAAAAAATAAAGTCGTATCCTTTAAAGTAGGCAGTCATCAAGTATCGCAAAACATTTTAATTCCGCAAGGCTACCAAGTCCACATTCCAGCAGGTACGAAGCTTGATTTTGTGCAGCAAGCAAAATTTATTTCGCACGCACCAGTTTTTATGTATGGCACAGAAGAACAGCCGATTAAAATTTATTCGAGCGATAAGACAGCCAATGGATTTACGATATTACAAGCTCCAAAAAAATCTGTTTTGCGTTATGTGGTATTTGAAAACCTAAACACCCTCAACTACAAAGGATGGACGCTTACGGGGGCAGTTAGTTTTTACGAATCGGAGGTGCAAATTGACCATTGCCTATTTACCAAAAACCATTGCGAAGATGCCCTTAATATTATACGGGCTAATTTTACCGTTAACCACAGCACCGTAAGCCACACTTTTTCCGATGGTTTTGATGCTGATTTTTGCACGGGTACCATCAGTAATTCCTACTTTATAAAAACAGGAAACGATTGCATGGATTTTTCGGGTAGCACTATAAAAATAGACAATTGTTTTATTCAGCAATCGGGCGATAAAGGTATTAGCGTAGGCGAAGAAGCCAATGTAAGCGTAATTTCTGCTAGTATTGATGGAGCAATAATTGGCGTTGCCAGCAAGGATTTATCGACTTTAAAAATTCAAAATATCAACCTTAAAAATTGCACGCAAGGTTTTGCCGCTTACCAAAAAAAGCCCGAATTTGGCGGCGCAAAAATTAGTGTAGAAAAATATACCAGTGATAAGGTAAAACACTTGTACCAAATAGAGCCAGGTTCGGTTTTAAAATTGCCGAATCGGGAAATTGCGCCTTAAATGCTGTGGTAGAAAGTATCTTTGTAGAAGGTAGAAGGATGGGGAGTTGAACTTGAAAAAGAAAAGAATTATTAGGACAAACAATAATAAATGCGTTACGAAAAAAAATATAAAATCGACGAGCTAAATTTAAACATGGTATTGCAAAGTATTCGTTTGCATCCTGCTTCATTTAGCAAAATATATCCCGATAGGCAAATCAACAATATTTATTTTGATACGCCGCATTTAACCACTTACCGAGAAAATGTAATTGGTGCATCTGAGCGTAAAAAGTTTAGGGTACGGTGGTATGGATTTGATCCGCACCTCATCGAACAACCTAATTTAGAAATTAAAATGCGGCACAATCAGCTAGGCAGTAAAAAGGTAATGCCTGTAGAAGCATTTAGCTTAACTATGCTCGACCCTATTACCAAAACCGTACAACAAAAATGCCACACACATGGACTACGCCCCGTACTGATGAACTCCTATAATCGTTCTTATTTTGGCACTACCGATAAAAAATATCGCATTACCGTTGATACCAACCTTCGTTATTTTTCTTTGTTGGCCGCCAATAATTTCACCCAATATAACATTAAAGATGCGGGCATTGTGCTAGAAATAAAATACGACGAACACATTGATGATTCTACCGACCGCATCATTAATTATTTGCCCTATCGCCAAACTAAAAGCTCTAAATACGTTACAGGAGTGCAGTTATCAAACATATAATAAAAAATGCTATTAAGTAATAAAACATTCTCGCCTTCTTCCTCATCCGCTACTAAAAAAAAGAGTGGGGTTGCTTGGATAAAATACGCTTTGTTGGTATTGTTTTTCCTAGCAGCTATTGCCTCCCTGTTCGTGTATTTTTTTGCCCCACAATTACTCCAATCATTCACTAAAAAAGAGGCGATTTTTTGTAGTGCCGAAAAGGTAATAGACGGGAAGTTTATAAATGGGAAACACCAATTTGGTAATGGCAATACGCAAAGTAAGGAAGCAGTAAATACGGGTACTTATGCTTGTAAACTAAACCAACAACAACCTTACGGCATGAGCTACCTTATACACAACCCCAAAAAAGGAAGCCGTTACCGCTTGCGTGTTTGGCGCAAATCTACCAGCAATAAAAAAGCGGGACAATTAGTAGTTAGTGCCGCTAAAGAAGCAGACTTTTACCAAACAGGTAATACCGTGATTAATACCAACGAAAAAGGATGGGAATTAATAGAATTGGTATTTAATACACCGAAACTAAAACCTATTAAGCTGTTAAAATGCTATGTGTATACCAAGGGCGAAACTGTTTTTTTTGATGATTTGAGCATAACATATCTAGGACAAGCTACCAGTATAAATAGTGCCTTTGCGCCCGAAACATTTGCCCTAGAAATAGCTCAAAAAAACATCAATAAATTATATGCAAAACGAGAACAAGCATTTAAAGAAGGGCTGCTAGTTAGTACCGATGATGATTGGGTAAAAGGCAATATTAATATGGCTTCTGAGGAAAAAATGGTTCCCGTAGAATTACGCCTAAAGGGAGATTGGCTAGACCATTTAAAGGAGGATAAATGGTCGTACCGAATTAAAACTAAAAACTTGGAAGCTTGGAACAATATGCTCGTTTTTTCAGTACAAAACCCTGCTACCCGTGAATTTTTAAGTGAATGGCTCCTACACCAACTCCTAAAACAGGAAGGCGTACTAAGTCCTCGATACGATTTTGTGAACCTCACCCGTAACGACAAACCCTTTGGCATTTATGCTTACGAAGAACATTTTGATAAGCACCTTCCCGAGTTTCAAGCCCGTAGAGAAGGGCCAATTGTACGTTTTAATGAGGATGGATTATGGCAAACCAGAAAACGAGAACGAGCCGAAAGTATAGGAAACAACCCCAATAATTATGCTAACGCTTATAGTGCCGCTAACACCAAGCCCTTTAAAGCCAGTAAAATACAAGAGAATGAGGTATTGGCCGCTCAATTTAAAATTGCCCATAACCTAATGCATCAATACAAATACGGGCTTAAACCTACTAGTGAAATTTTTGACCTCGACCTCCTTGCTAAATACTATGTTATTGCCGATATTACCAGAGGACATCATGGTATTATATGGCACAACCAACGTTTTTACTACAACCCTATTACTAGCAAATTAGAACCCATTGGCTTCGATGGTTTTGGGGGCGAATCGTCTTGGGTCTATCATCCTTTTTTGGGTTACAGTGCTTTTAATCCTGCTTATAAAGGGGAAAGTTTGTACAAGCATTTATTTACTGATGCAGCATTTATTACCAAGTACACCTACTATTTAGAGCAGTATACCCAACCTAACTTCCTAAAAAAGTTTTTCCAAACACAGCAAGAAAATATTAAAAACAGGAC
>JAHDBT010000304.1:0-3091 GCA_020630215.1 Bacteroidota bacterium | reverse complement strand
CTGCCAACACAACGAAATTTAGCAGTGCCCATTTACACCGATGTACAAGCACCCCCTACGGCTAAATATGTGTTTTTTCAACTAGCAGGAGTAAGCGATAAAACGTATTATTCGGCTATTACCACTTGGCCAGTTGCCGAAAACAATACGCCCTCTCAGAAATTATTTAGCAATGTACAATTACAAAATAACGAAGTGTATACCCTTAACAACAAACGTGTTTTGTTTCGCAGCGGCAAACACCAAATTACTAAGGACCTACTTATTCCAAAAGGGTATAAAGTGCATTTTGAAGCAGGCGTACAACTGGATTTTGTACAAGGTGCAAAATTTATTTCTTACTCGCCTGTGTATATGTATGGCAACGCCGAAGCCCCTATTCATATCACCTCCTCCGATAAATCTGCTGGCGGCTTTACGGTTTTGCAAGCTCCCGAAAAATCGAAACTATACCACGTTACTATTGATAATTTTAGTACCTTAGATTATAAAGGTTGGAAATTAACTGGTGCGGCTACCTTTTACGAATCGGATGTATTGATGGGCAATTGTGCTTTTATTAATAACCATTGTGAAGATGCCCTTAACCTAGTACGCTCCAATTTTGAAATTGAGGGCATGACCATCAGCAACACTTTTTCGGATGGCTTTGATGCTGATTTTTGTAAAGGAAACATCCGTAATTCTCGTTTTGTAAATACGGGAAATGATGGAATGGATTTTTCGGGCAGCGTAATCACCATTCAAAATTGTAGCATTAACAATGCTGGCGACAAAGGCATTAGCGTAGGCGAGGAAGCTACGGTTAAAATAAATTCGGCTAGTATTGATGGGGCAGTTATTGGCGTAGCCTCCAAGGATTTATCTGTGTTGACGATTAAGCAAATTGACCTTAAAAATTGTCAGCAAGGTTTTGCCGCTTATCAAAAAAAGCCCGCTTACGGAGGCAGTAAAATTACCGTAGAAAAATATACTACCGAAGCCGTAAAGTTTTTACACCAAATAGCACCCAACTCTCAATTAAAGTTAGGACAAAAGGTAATTAAGGGACAGTAAAAGGTAAATTATTTTCCTACTGTGTTTATACTAAAGGAGGAAGCTAAAACATGAAAAAATCAACATTTTTAATAGGGATAACTATGCTATTACAGGTAGTTGTTGGATGTAAAAAAACACCTGAAATTGTACTAGAGAATCTTCCCGAAGCTCCTACGGAAAAGGCTTATTTTTTTGTAGGCCACTGCTACGATTGGAATTATTATGCACAAGGCAACCGAGTAGATTACCGAATAGAAGCTTTGGATTTAAGCATATACGACCAAATTTGGCTAGGAGGAGATATTTGTACCGAAACAACTAAAGATGCCTACACGGTTCATTACCTCGACGAACTATTTAACATCAGTAGCCCTACTACACATTGGACATTGGGCAATCATGATGCTAGAAACAAAAAAACGTCCTTAATTACCAACGAAACGCAAAGAAACACTTTTTACGCCACCCATTTTGATGGCATTACGCTAGTAGTACTCAACACCAATGTAAGCTTTAATTACGACCAAGAATTGCAAACGCCTACTACCGAAGATTGTGCATGGATGGACGAGCAATATTTAATGGTGAAAAATGTAATGGATACGATTAGCAGTTCCTCCCATTTAATTTTTTTACATCACCATGCTTTATTAACCGATGCCATTGAAGACATTCCTCAATGGGTTTACAATGCTTATTTTCTTGATTTGCCTTTTGCTTGCTCGCCACAAGGACAGTTTCACCAACTTATTTATCCGCAATTGGTGGAAGTTAAAAACAGTGGGATTGAAGTACTGTTTATAGGAGGCGATTTTGGCGCAAGGGCCAAAACATTCGAGCATCAAACGGCAGAAGGGATTTGGTTTATTGGTTCGGGCATTAACAACACTTGCCCTGTGGAAACTGCTCCAACTTGGGTAACCGATTTTAGCCCCGATAAAATTTTAACCCTCTACCACAACATCGAAACCCAAACCATTACTTGGCGGCATCATGATTTAGATTCGTTGTTGGCTGTACAGTAATTTATTATAGAATGTAGAGAAAATTCATGAATTTTCTCTACGAGGTAACTAGGTGAAAAATGTTTAAATATTTATTTCAATTCTGCTGGTTTATTTTTGCTACTATACTTACACAAATTGGTGGTATTATTTGGTTATTGTGTATGCCTTTGTTTGCCTTTATTAAAAAAAAGGTGCAGCATAAAGGCAAGGCTTTGGGGGCAAATGTATTGGTGTTTTTGTTGATTTATTTGTGTTTAACCTTTACCCTTATTCCTGCCCTAGCAAGTGCTTTGGGGCGAGTTCCTTTGCCTTTTTGGGCTACAAGTACGCAACCGCTACAGCCGCTTAACCGCCTCACCTATCTCCTCAATAGGCATTATGTAACACCGCAATTGTACGAAACCATTAGTAAAGTTGCGCTACAAATGCAACAACAATATCCAGGTACTATTACTGCTTATCTCGATGCCAATTTACCTTTTATAAATGGTTTTCCGCTAGTACCGCATTTAAGTCATAAAGATGGTAAAAAATTAGACCTTGCCTTTTTTTATACCAATGCCCAAACACAAACTGCGCTACAAATAGTTGCGCCATCGTGGATTGGTTATGGCGGCTGCGAACTGCCCAAACTAAGGGAAAGCAACCAAACGGCTATTTGCGAAAAAAAAGGATTTTGGCAGTATGGTATTTTAGAAAAACTGTTTGGCAAAAGCAATACCAGTTATGCTTTTGATGAAGAACGAACTCGGCATATTATACAACTACTAACAGCGGATAAAAGAATCAGTAAAATATTTATTGAGCCGCATTTAAAAAGTAGATTAGGGTTTTCCAATAATGCCAAGGTGCGTTTTCATGGCTGCCGTTCGGTGCGGCACGATGACCATATTCATTTGCAGATTAGGTGAAGCACAAGTAAAAAAGTATTATTAGGATAATTGCTATTTAATAAACATTTAAACAAACAGGCTAGAAGCTTGCATAATTAAATCATTTGCTTTATATTTACAATTACATATAATAATACTCTATTAATATTGCAT
>JAHDBT010000303.1 GCA_020630215.1 Bacteroidota bacterium | reverse complement strand
GCCTCCCGGCTTGTAGCAAAAAAATTAGATGCCTGTAATTAAATAGATAAAATAACAAATATGGAAATGCACAAAACTGTAGTTGAGTATAACTTGATAAATCAAATGCTGCTGGTTTTGTATAGGGAATAGGTAATGGGAATAGATGCACTAAATTTAATTATTTTTGCTATTTTTACACTCCTCCTCCTTCTTCACCAACCTTAAGGGACGCAAACTAAATAGGAAACCGCAATTTAGTAAAATCGTTTATATACCAAACTCGAATTACCAACTACTAAAAAAAAACATTTCTTGCAACAAAAAAACAACATCTGGTTTTCCTTTTTTAACCGCAATGGCTATTACGGTACTGCCCCCCCATTTTACTCCCCTCAACAAAAAGGTTTTGAATGGACTAAACTACTAGAAAATAATTGGCAATTAATTAATAAAGAATTACAACAATTAATTAAAACCCAACACCAAATGGAAGCTTACTTTGATGCCGATTTGGTAACAACTGCCCAAAGCTGGAAAACGATTGCGCTGTTTTGGTGGGGCGTATCGTTTAAAAAAAACTGCCAAAAATGTCCTGCTACTACTAGGCTGTTGCAACAAATTCCGGGCATGGTTTCGGCATCGTTTAATTTGTTAAAAGCTGGCAGTACCATTAAACCGCATCATGGCGATACGGATGCCATTGTACGCACACACTTGGGTTTGGTAATTCCTGGTACCCTGCCGCATTGTGGTTTTTTGGTGGCTAAAAAACAACATCCGTGGGAAACGGGGAAAACTTTGCTTTTTTGCGATGCTCATAAACATACTGCTTGGAACCATACTACGCAAGACCGATATATTTTATTAATTGATGTGATTTTACCTCAATACCTTCCCCAACAAAAACATATTTGTAGCACCATACTCGCTTCTTTGTTTTTGCAATCGCTTGCCCAAAAATTACCTTTTATTGCCAACCTGCCTTTGTGGATGCAAAATGGCTTGCACTTTTGGGCTAAAACGATGGGCAAAATTGCAGTGCCTGTTTGGAATTATTTTAATTGATTACCTGATATTTCCATATGGGAACATTTCAATATGGCAACATCATAACATGCTAACATACTGTGACCGCACTGCAGTTAGGTTGGGGATTAGAGTTGGTCGGTTATTTCTCTAAAAAGGTGTATCCAGTTGAGGCGGGCCATGCGTAGGTTGTTTTCTCTGCCGTTTAGGGCTATTATTAGCAATTGTTTTTGGGGGTTTACGTATATAAATTGTTCGTACATTCCGGGGGCCATAAAATCGCCGTACTCTTTTAAGCCTACTCGCCAACAATAATTATAGGAAAAACTGCTTCCTTCGGAGTTATCTCGCTTACGACTTTTAGTTACCCATTCTTCGTCAATAATTTGTTTGCCTTGCCAATTGCCGTTGTTTAAATACAAACGTCCGAGTTTAGCAAAATCTTTGGCGGTTGCACTTAGACAGCAGAAGGATTTGGTATAGCCATTTTTATCTACGCTCCACAATGCGTCTGATTCCATGCCTAGAGGTTGCCATAATTTTTGGGCGAGGTAATTGCTTAATTTTTGCTTCGTTGCTCTTTCTATAATTAGTCCTAGTAGCTGGGTATTAATATTGGCGTAATGCATTTTTGTTCCTGGAGGTCTTTCAAATTCCATTTTTTTAATGCCTTTCCATATATCATTGCCATAGTATAAATGGGCATCAACTAGCATTTTTCCTTTTAAACCAGAGGTATGATTGAGTAAATGTTTTAAGGTGAGTTTTTGCGCTTCGGGGTATTCGCTAAGTTCTGGAAGGTATTGAATGGCCTTTTCGTTTTCGTTTTTTATAAATCCTTCTTGTATGGCAATACTTAGCAAAGCAGCAGTAAAAGGTTTGGCTACGGAGTAGGAAGCATGAAGACTATTTTCATCAAAACCACGTTCGTAATTTTCAAAAAGTAAGGTGTCGTTTCTAATAATTAAAAAAGCATTGTTTTGCTGGGCTACTAACATTTCTTTTAAAGGACGAAAATTATTGACGTTTTTACTTCGGTCATTCACATAAATTTTTTCTCCTAAATTAAGCTCCTTTGCACTTGCATAAAAACTAAATAGCGGAGTATTAGACGCTTTAGGAATGGTAACATTTTTTAAATGTTTGTAATCACTATTATCTGGTTTTCCTAAATACACGGCTTTAAAAGGATAGCAGCCACTTACTAAAAACAATAGGCCGCTTATCCATACTAGTAAGCATAGGTATTTTATAATTGACACACTCGGTTTCATTTTTTGTTGGTGTTATTAATGAAGAAGGATAAAATGAGTAGAGGTGTTATCTTTCTTTTGGTTTTGGGGAGTGCAAATGTACGAAAGAAATTTATCTTTTGAGCGCAATTGATTTATACAAATAATAAAGTCCATAAAAAATAGCTACGTGTTTATCAAGAATAAAATTGGCCGCTATTTTTTATGGACGTTGTTCTGTTGCAATTTAACTTAGTAACGCATAAAAAATAAATCCGTCATTTCTACTTGATCTTTTGCACTTATCCTTCGTTGCAAATACTCGCCGTAGCTTAGGCTATGGCTGCGTTTTGCGCCTTGTCTAAGCACAAAACCTCTACGTACAAATTGTCGGATTTATTTTTTAAACGTTACTTAGTGAATAAAAACTTAAATAATTGATAATACCAGTAGGTTTATCTTTTCAATGCCGCCTTTCGGTCATTGAGCGTAGTCGAAATGTTAGAAAGAGTGTTAAGAAGAAACCTATTCACTACCTTTAAGCCGGTTCACCTAACCCATTCGACTACGCTCAGTGACCGATGAACTATTGGCTTCGATTTTAGTAAAAAAAGAAATGTCAGAAACTTAGATTTTTATTCACTAGGCTAAATTAATTCGTGTCTTTTTATTTCCTGTTTTTATTGTTTGGGTATTGGTTGCTGGCGCACTGTTTAAAATTTGGGTAATAGAAAACAGGTGGAAGAATACGGCTGATGGCATAAAGAAACCAGGTAATAATATAAATGGAAATCTAGCAAACTCTGTACTACCAAAAGATTCGGTTGCTCCCCAAACACTAGGAAAGTAGTAGCTGCTAATAAATAGAAACGCTGCAAACAAAACGGTTCCTATTCCAACAAAATTCCATGCTAAAACCATTTTTTCGGAAATGATTTTTTTGCTAAATGCTAGGTAAGCAATAATAGGGGCGGTTGCTGCTAAAACAATTTCGTAGTTGTAGCCCTCGAAGGTAACAATTTGAGGGATGAGTCCTTGCATAAAAGTTAGTACAAACAATACTTCAATTACCATTCTAAAGCTTTGGTAGTAAACGGGCCACGATTTAGGCACAGCATGTAAAATAGGATTTTTTCTGTTTCGATATAAAAAGATGGCAGTAAATGAAAATAGCGGTAAAATTAAAAATAGCGGAATTCGAGGAGGTAAAGAGAGATTTTGAAAAAAATTGGTGCTTGCCATGCCTGCTACATATAAAACCCAAACGCCCATTACCAAAATCACCTTACCAATACGTTTTTGTCGTTGCGGTTGGGCAATAGCTACCTTTTTTAATGCCGAATTATAGGCGGCTAATATAATGCTGAATAAAACAATAAATAAAGTAATATAGGCTGCTACTAACATGATGATTGATTTTTTAAGTTGTATATACAACTATTGATTAAAAAATAAAGAGATTCTTTTTTGATGAAACATCATTATTATGGAATCTCTATTTAAAATTATTGGCTAGGTTTCCTAGCACTAGGTTGAGGGCTTCTTCGCCTTCTTGTTTTAGGCTTGTTCTTATTTCGGTCATTGCTTTTTCCCATTCGGGAATAATTTGTTCTAGTAGTTTTTTACCTTTTGTGGTAATATTTATTTCTTTTTTAGTTGCCTTTACCAAGTAGTTTTGTTCTAGCAATCGCCTCATATTTCTACTTACGGTCGATTTTTCTAAATACAACACTTCCGATAAGAAGGTTTGGGTAATGGTTCCTTTTTTGGCTGCAATAAATAAAATGGTTAACTGACTAGTTGTAATGTTAAATGGTAATAGGTATTTCCTAAAAATTTGCGATACCAATCGGTTACAACGCATCATTTTACCTGCAATACAGTATTGCGGCTGTAGTGTTTCAATATTAGGGTATGTTGATTTGTTGCTCATGATGCAAAGGTAAAGCATAAAAGTTGTATGTGCAACTTTTTTTTTAAAAAAAATATTTCCCCTTCACTTCTCCCCTCAAAATTACACATCCCCCTCCTCACACATACAAAAAAATAAGTCTGTCAAAATCATGTCAAGTGCTAGTAAAACATTTAATTTTAGGCTTTAGCATTTGTCTATTTTTACTATTAATCTGGTAAAAAAACTAACTTTCTTAGATTTTATTAAAAAAAACATCAAGTATTACCAAATAGTATTTCATGTTTGCTTATTTTTTTATAACTTGCCTCATGTTTTAGTTTACCTAAGTCGGTTTTACTAATTGATTTACTTAACTTTAAGCGTTTTTTAGCTTCATACGTCAACTTTAAAATTTTTAATGAATCTGCTGTTTTTACAGCTCGAACTGCCTCCAAATTAATTACGTCTGCCCCAATAAAGCTAATAATGTTAGGATATTTTGTACATTTGGCATTGGTTACTGCCAACTTTATGCCAATTTGACTAGCATGTGCAAGTCATTTTATTGCAATCTTAACAAAGGACTCAAAAATTAAATTTACTATCACTTTTGTACTAAAAAATTGTATTTGCGTTACTTACACTATTCATTAAAAACAAATTAAACAATAAATATTTCATTAAATTACTGTTTAGCTCCTACCCGCTTACTATTAGTATAGTATTTGTAGGTGTTTTGTTATCGAACGTGTGTTTTTTACCCATCAGCTAGTTTTTTTATTAAAAATACTACTGGTAAATGTTAAGGATAGTTATACTGTCGCATATTCAAGCAATATTATAATTACCTAATCCCTATCAACGTTAAAAAATAACATACAATTCAAATATTACAATAAAGATTTAAGGCAAAACAAAATAATAAATTAAACATCTTGACTTCATCTTTTTCCGTTATACGTCGTTGCAAATACTCGCAATAGCTCGCTATTGCTGTGTTTTGCGCCTAGTCTAACAAAAAAACATTTCCTCAAAATGTATACTTTATTAATTTGAAATGCCTAATTAAAAACTACCAAATCATGAGAAGTAGTAACAAAAGCAGTGTTTTAAAAATGCTTGCTTGTATTTGTTTGCTTTTAGTCGGCTTGTCTGCTTCGGCGGCTATTAATGTTGGCGATAAAGCTCCAGAAATAAAATTAAAAGACCAACATGGCAATACTTATGCCTTGTCGTCGCATCAAGGCAAATTGGTGTATGTGTATTTTTGGGTTTCTTGGGACCCACACTCTAATGCCAACAATCCTAATTTAGCGGTGATGCACAGTAAGTATCAAAACATGAACTTTAAGGATGCCAATGGCTTCGAGATTTATACCGTATCATTAGATAGTGAAAAGGAAGAATGGAAAAAAGCGATTCAGGCACATAATTTACCAGGCCCTTATCACGTAAATGATTTTTACTCGAAATTTGCGGCTAAATATGGTATTGATAAATTACCTGCTTCCTTTTTGGTAGATGCCAATGGTTATATTATTGCCGAAGATTTAAACATGCAAAAACTCGACGCAATATTATCTACTAGAGCAACAGGTATTAAAACAGGAAACATTGTACCAACTACCCCTGCTCCTAATCCTACCTCTAGTGTTGTTGCGCCAAAACCTACTACGGTTACCGCAACTGTTGATGCTCAACCAGTAAATGTAGCTAATACAACTACTACTTATACTGCTAATAAACCTGCACCAACTCCTGCGCCAGCTCCTAGACCTACTAGCTCTTATGTTAGCAATAACAACAGTACTACTACTAGTGTTACAAGTAGTGCTGGCGAAACTTACAAAATACAATTAGGTGCTTACCGCAAGCCTACATTAAGTGCTTTTAGCAATGTTTCGCAATTTGGCGAAATTACTATGGATAGTGCGCCTAATGGTGTAAAAAGAGTAATGTTGGGGCAATACAATTCTTCAACTTCGGCAGTAAATATGTTAAGTCAAGTACATGCTAGTGGTTATCCAGATGCATTTTTAGTGGCTTATGCTAACGACAAACGTTTAAGAGTGTTGGGTAAAAAGGAAGTGATGGCTATTAACGCTAATCCTGCGCCACAATCGGTAGCTGTACAGCCGCCAACTGAATCGAAACTCGATCCATATATTGCGCCTGCGCCTGCACCTGCTCCTGCAACGGTAGAGGTTGTACAACCTTCTCCAGCACCACAATTACCGCCACAACCGCAGCCCGTTGTACCACCAACAGTTGCAGTAGTACCAAATCCTAGTGCGCCAGTAGTGCAAACCGTAACGGCTACACCTCCTGCTTACGCACCACAACCGCAACCAACAATGATTAGCGGCGAACCATTAGTAAAAGAGGTACATCCTGTTTACACTCCTAATGCACCCGTGTATGCTCCTGTTCCTGCTCCGGCTCCTACTCGCATTGTAGTAGGCGGCGATATGCTACCTGCTAACGATAATCGAGTGGTTGTACCTACTAATCCTAGTAATAGGGTGATAGTAAGTCCTCCTGCATCAGGAACCTATTATCCTCCTGGTAAACCTTATGTGGTAGATGGTCGTAGTGGCGGATATAATTCTGGCGAGTTAATTTATAATGAGCAAGGAGTTTTAGTAAATCCGAATACGGTTGTTCAGCCACATGCTGCTCCTAATTATGCACCTCCATCGGGTACTATTATTGTAAATCCACAAGGTCAAACTCAGGGACAAAATCCAGCAGCTAGTGAACTGCAAAATAGAAGAGGCGATGCTGGCATCAAATCTTCAGGGCAAGTAAATATGTCTAATGCTGGTGCTAATACCAATGTGCAACAAGGACAAGGAAGCCAAAACATGGTTAATTCGGCTAATAACGCTGTTAACAATACTGGTAGAACCTTTACCCGAAATAAAGACAAAGTAACGCCTCCTCCTGCTACTAATAATCAAAGGCCAGCCCAAATGTCGAATAACGGCAACCAAAGAGGTGGACAAAACAGTAATACTGGCGGCGGTCGTTTTGTAAGACCAAGTTCTAATAATACTGGTAGTGGCGTTAATAATAGTGGTAGCAATAACAGCGGTCGTAACAATAGTGGTAGCGGTACTGGCTATGGCAATAATAGCAATCGCAACAATAGCAATGCCGATGCACAAATTGCTGCCGAAAGAGCAAAAATGGAAAACGAGGAAGTAAACAAAGAAGTGGATGATTATATTACGAAGCTAAAAGCTAAAACTGCTCAAACTGCCGAAAGCACTACTGACAAAGCAAAGAAGAAAAAGAAAGGTTTTTGGCAACGTTTATTTGGAAAGAAAGATAAGAAGAAAAAGTAGCGAGTATTGGGTATTTAGTACTTGGTATTGGGACGGCTACGCTTCGCTTCGCCGTTTTAGCATATTGAAATTAAAGTACTCCTACGCTAAAAATTAAATATTGACTTATCACCAAAGTTACTACAAGCGGAAGTTAGCAATTGCTGGCTTCTGCTTTTTTGTTTTTAATTCTGTAGTGGCGCAAAATTTTGCGCCACTACAGAATTAAAAATATAGACTAGACAAGTGGTTATTTGAATTTCTGTTTTATTTTAATTTAAGCCTGCACTTAGTAACTGTACTAGCGTAATGGGCATACGCAAGCTCTTTTTACCTTCTTCGATGGTGTACGGAAACATGTAGTATTTGCCTTGGTAGTACCAGTAAAATTCTAGGCTAATGGGACCTTCTTCTTTGGTGTATATCGTACGGCATTGAGGGGCAATAATGCTAATGGCTTCTCGGATGGTGTTAGCACCAATAGGATGAACAAATACGGTTCCTTTGGTGGGCATCGACACTAATGCGCCATAAATGCCTACATAATCGGGAGCGTTTTGTTGTAAATCTAAAATAAAAGAGGCGGCAAAATCCCGGTCTAAAAAGCAGCCAATTTTTATGCCTTCTACTTCTCCAATGTGCGAACTAATGAGGTGTTTGTATTGTAAAATATTTTGTTGCGCTGCTTCAAAAAGCTCCTCGGCTGTTACGTCCCATTCTTCTAGGTATACCCTGCTAACGGTAGCAAATTTATCGGGTAAATCTACGCATATTACCGAAACCGTTTCTTCCAAATCAACCCGATACACAAACATATCCTCATAGCTTTTCCCTACATTTTTTAAGACGCTTTCGGGATAAATTCTAATAATTAGCTTGTCTTTAATACGGTCATAATCTTCAAACTCAATTTCAATACTTTGTTTTACATTGTTAAATTTCCCAAAATGGTCAAACACAATCCGTTGCCACTCGCTTATATCTTCTCGTATTACTACCCTAATTAAAGTATCTAAACCCATTTTGTTTTGCAACTCACCATCTGCAGCTACCTCTTCTAAATGGTCTTCTTTAAACACAAACTGTTTATTGTTTGCTTCGGCATAATCAAAAGCTAATTGTACAATCAACTCAAAATCTGCTTGTTCTAGCAGTTCGCTAAACCTACTAGGCATTATATATTTAGGAGTATTGTTTTCATTTCCGATTTCATCTTTCATAAAGGGTAGGTTCTGTTTAATTTTTATTGTTAAATGGCTTTATGGCTAAATTGTTTT
>JAHDBT010000302.1:7579-8767 GCA_020630215.1 Bacteroidota bacterium | reverse complement strand
GCGCTACGCAAGGCTTTTTTAACGCAGTACTGGGCAAAAGAATAAACAATAATGGTTCATTTTATTTTGTTTCCATCACTAAGGGCCGTAAATAGACGAGTATAATTTAACGATGGCAAATATCGGAAAAATAAGTAGCTTTGAATAACACAGAATGCAGAAAGGTTTACACAAAAAGGAGGAAAGGCAATTAAAGCATTTCATTTTTTTATTAGTTCTAACTTGGCTTTCGCAGATTTTTTTTCTGGTAAAATGATACTTTAAATTGGGGGAATATTTAGTTGATTCCCCCATTTTTTTTGTCGTCTAATTATTTATGCATTTCAACAAAGTCGATAATGGTCGCACCATACTTGTCGGTTTCGTACTGATTAAGGGCGTGACCAGAGTTTTCAAATTCTACAAAAGTTTTATCGCTTGCGCCTAGCAAATCGTAATATTTTACGGCAGATTCCAATGCTACATTTAAATCCCATTTACCATGCATCACTAATGTGGGCAAAGTAATGTCTGCTAATTGTTCTGATAAGTCCAAGTATTCAAAATCTGCTTGTTCAAATAGGAAATCATTTCCTGCTCCTTTATTTAAAGTTCCAACAAGATAATTATTAACAATCATGGCATTAAATGCACCTGCACTTGTTGTTTGTACCTGGTTTATTGTGCCGCTTTTTTCCAGCATACTAGTTGCTTTTGCAGCGCCATTATTTAAGCGATAATCTTTACAATCGAGGGGGTCTACCTCTGCTACTAATTCTAACTGCGTTTCCCAGAATGCTACCTCGTGTCCTTGTTCAATTTGTTCGTTCGCTATGTTTGCGTGGGCGGCTGGCAAATCAGCAATCGTGGCACACCAGGCATAGCCAGAAGCCGTACTGATCCAACCTTTAAAAAGGGTTTGGTTATCATCATCTGCTAAAAAACCACTGCCCAACATGGAGCCCCAACTTTGTCCGAGCAGAAATAAGGTAATATCGTCTCCGTATTTGTGTTTTAGCAAAATAACCATTGCCTCTACATCTAGTTTCAATTCTTCAAAGTTAAAATTGTCTGCGGTAAGCTGTCCTTGCGACATGCCGCTACCTCTCTGGTCCCAATACACCATCGCATATTTTTCTTCCAAGTCATCATTCCATCCGCCACTTCTGAGTGCTAGGCCTGGATCGCCTGGCCCACCACTAAGGGTAA
>JAHDBT010000302.1:0-7479 GCA_020630215.1 Bacteroidota bacterium | reverse complement strand
ATTATTGCTTACTAATTATAATAATTTCGCATTAATATTTTATTTAAGTTTTCGCATTTTAAAAAAGTCCTTATTTTAAAATCTAAATCCATATTCAAAATGAAACAGGGGGGAAACGCCTAGATTGTATTTGCTTAATAACATTAGGTGGAAATTAAAAAAGCGGGCTTTATTTTTTTTGAGTTTACCAATTCCTACTATTATTTCAGGCGCATAGTAAGAGATGCCGCTGAATCGTTTTCTAACTACGGTAAGGTCTTCTTGTACTTCATACACCTCGTGTAAAAAATTACGCATAAATCCTACGGGGTTAATGGCTATCATCCTTTGGCGATTGCGCTTAGTAGTGCGTCGGTACAAAATTCCAGCAGTAGCATAGGTCGCTACATGTGTGTAGGGGTCCCAGTAAAATCCTAGGTTGCCATTTAAATTTATTTCTCTAATTTTTCTTTTGGGTTCTTCCTGATGTTTAAGAAATAAGGGGTATTTCTCTTCCTAAATCAACAAACTCGCTATCGGTATCTAAACCATTATTAGTGAATATTATCCCCTGATCGCTGAAGTTAATCCCGCCATGACAATTGCCACAACCTATACTAAAAAATACTTGTTCACAACCATTGAATACTGCTTTGAGAAATTTCGGAATAATTATCCTTTAGATTGACCTCATAGTTGTGAATCATTTTGTAAATCAATGGAATAAAAAGGAGGTTGATTAGCAGCGAAAAGACGGTTTCTAATTTGATATCCAATAGGAAAATTAAGTCTTTATAGGTTGCTAAAAGTGGAGAATCAAAGAAGTCGAGGAAGAATAAAGCGATATGAAAAATGCCTTGGGCTGCAAATGGAAGAAAGAGCCATTTGTTAGCTTTGGTGAGCTGATAGTTGGGATTGAGCAAATATTTGGTAAAGAAATAAAATACAATGGGGATGAGGAATGTCCAAGGAAAAGTGAGGTAGTTAATCCACGAATACTGCTTCACAAGTCCAAATATATGTGCAACGTAGTGTAAATTGGATAAAGAAAACGCCAATATAAAAATTGCTAAGTATATATTTGACTTTCTCTTAAATTGGTTTTTACTCGCTAGAATGAAGGATAAGAAAATTCCTTGTAGGCTTCCCATCATGATTACTAAAATCACCGTTTTTATTAGTAAGTCCATATCGTTATATCATTTGCAATAAGGTGCTTTTATTGCTCGTTTTGTTGCATTAATGCTAGTATTTTAAATACTATCGTTATTTATTTATCCTTTTTCAAAATGCTTACATTTATTTTTTCCATAAAAAAAATTTCCACCTTATACTCATCCACATCAGGTTTTATGTAAATAGTTGTTTAAATTTACATCTAGCGAGACACTTGAAGCCCGTTACGCTTTAGCCTGTAGGCTTGAGCCGTTTGGGTTTCAAGCCTCTTGGCTTGTAGCAAAAAAGGTGAAATAATAACTGATGGGGAATGCACAAAACCCAATGTGGTCTAGTATATCTATCAAATTCATCAGCAAAAAACTAGCCGAATTAAAATGGTTAAGGTTAAAAACAAAATGATAGGCACTACTTTATTTTAACGTGGCAAATGCTCTAACAGGAAAAGTGCCAAAAGCTTCTATTTTTGGCGGTACTGCGGAGAAGGTGAAATTTTTGTTTGCTAATTGGTGTAAATTGGTTAGGTGTTCTACAATCAAAATATTGCTTTTTAAAAGGATAGAATGTACGGGTCTGCGGTTCCAATTGGTGTTGTCAATATTGTGCGAGTCGATGCCTACTAGTGCGACTTCTTGCTCTTTTAAGTACTGGGCGGCCGCTTCAGAAAGGTAGGGATGATTTTCGAAATATTGGTCTGTTTGCCAATGTGCCGACCAGCCTGTATGAATTAAAACCGCTTTGTTTTTTAATGGCATTCCTTCAAAATTGCTTAATTCAATTTTTAAACCATCTTGATAAGGCACTTGAATTAACACCCCTTCGAGGTTGGCTACTTGCTGGATTAAAATATCCGATAAATCGGCTCCGTCCTCATAGCGGTGAAAAGGACAATCAATATACGTACCTGTATTTCCTACCATTTCAATTTTTCCTATCTGAAAAGCAGTACCTTTTTCGTAGAACGCTTTGCTCGCCTCCCTTGATAGGTAATCGCACATTAATGGTGCGGGTAATCCTTTGTAGGTAATTTCTCCATTTTTTATGGTGTGGCTTAAATCAATGTACTTGTGTTTCATTTTTGTTGGTTTTGATTTGGATTAGGTAATAAAAGCCAATAAATACCCAAACAATGTTAACAAATGCCGATGGGTATGCGCCAAAATAAATGGTATTAACGATTAGCAAAAGGCTACCAACTAGGTTTGCCATTTGATACCAAAAGGACTGTGCAGTAAACCAATTTTTACTGTTTAGGTAGTAGGCTAAAATAAGTAGGAACGATCCTGCCCACCCTGCAATGTTTATTAAGAGTTCTATCATAACTACAATTAGAAGATTATCGAATTGATAAAATAAAAAAATAGACTTGTTACAAATGCTCGTTTAAGTAGGTAACATAATTACGGATGGTTTCTTCATTCCGTTTGTAATAGGTCCATTTTCCATGTCGGGTAGCTATTAGCAAACCTGCTTTTTGCATCCAGGAAAGGTAATGCGAAACGGTGGATTGAGATACGCCTGCCTTGTCGCCAATATACTGCACACAAACACCATCATTAAAATGTTTCAACTCTTTGTGTGGCGGAAAATTTGATGCTGGTTCTTTTAGCCAGTTGAGAATATTAACTCTCAACTCATTGGAGAGTATTTTGTTGATATCTATTATATCCATGTTGCAAACATAACAACAATTCGGGAATTATCAAAATGTTTTTTTAGGAAAAGCACTTACAAGGTGATTTATCATTTTTTGGAGAATTAATTTTGATGACCTGTTTATCCACACTCTAAAAGTTTTTGCTGCAAGCCAGGAGGCTTGAAGCCCGTTACGCTCCAGCCGGGAGGCTGGAACGGGCAGCAGCTCGGCTTGCAGCAAAAAGTGTAACCTACGTCGATAAATAGGGCATTTTAATTAATGTTGCTAGTGGTGTTTATTTTTTCTCTTCCACTTACATCGCTTCCAACAATTTTTTGGCTTGCTTCTCCAACTGTTTAATATGCACCAATTCTTCTAAAATAAGCTTCGCCTTTTCGTTCTGTTTATCGGCAAGGTAGCACAAAGCCAATTTCATTTTGGCACTCCCCTTCCCTTGTATCGCTCGGCTTGTTAAATCTTCGTATATCGAAATGGCTTTTTGATAGTCTTTTTGTTCAAAATAAATATGTGCTTCCAATTCTTTTGTTGTGAGCCATATTTTTGTCTTTGTGGCTTCCTCCGAGTTAGGCGTTTTTGCTAAAATAGTTAAGGCTTCTTGTTCGTTTTTTTGTTCGTATTTTTCGTAAGCATCTTTGTAAATAGCCTTTATTTGTTCATTAAGTTTGTTTTCGTTTTCTGCTTCACTTCCCATACGGGTATCGCTCCAACTTTGAGGTTGCTGCCACTCTTGTAAAGCAAGTTGTGTAGCTGAAGGTTGCTGCAAGTAGAAATAACTTAATATGCCCAAACCCACTACCAACAATATTGCTGCGGCTATTTTTCGCCATTGCCTATAGTTTGTTGCAACAGCAGCGTGCCGTTTACGTAACTCGGTAAATTGTTCGCGCTCCGCCTGTTTATTTTTATGTATCACAAAGGCCATAAATGCGACTTCCTTCTCGAAAGCTGTATTTTGTGCCATATAGGTTTCAAAGGCTATTTTTTTGCTTTCACTCAATTCTTGTGTTAAATATTGGCGTATATCATCTTTAACATATTTGAACTTTTGCATAGTTTTTTATTTTTATGTGCCACTGTTTTTAAGGCAAGACACACATGCTGATGGATTTTATTGCATGTTTTTTAATTAGGAAAAATTTTATCGCATTATTTTTTTTGCACAAGCCTCATAAAAAGCCTCAAACTTATTTCTAAAGCGTTCCATAGCCTTTCGGCAAGCAGCTTGCGTATGGTATTCATAGTTTTGATAAAAATATTTTACTTTTTTGTTTTCATAATAAAATTGCTTAAAAATACTTTTTGCTTTTTCGCTTAACTGCGACCATGCACAGTCATAAATCAACCATCTTTCATTATCATACACTTGTCCAGTATCTGAGATGCCAAAATAAATATCGTCTGGACTAATATGATATTTTTTTGCATTCACAATTTTTAGCATACAATTTTTAATTGTTTGCCGACAATAGTTTCGCATAGCTAAAATAGGATGTTTGGCCTCCACTTTTTTTAAAACTTTCGTATAAGCATCGGCAATAGCATCTTCATAATCTGCTTGCCTTTGTTCGGGAACATCTTTTTTTAACCAATACAAAAAGTTGTTCCAATTTTTGGTGTAGTAGTGTGCAAATTCGTTGGTTGTCATGATAAGCGAATATTGGTTTTTAGGGAAAAAGTTTTTCCTACTATTCAATGCTTGTTGAATAGTAGAATGTATAAGGTAATGGCTTTTTTATTAATTAAGTGAAAGTAACAAAATACCTTTTCTTCTTTTTTTACTCTAAGATAAAATTTAGTTAGCATTGTGACATGCTCTCTTAAAAAAATCTTTTTTTCAAAAAAAATCAAAAAAAGGGTCACACTTTAAGCACTTTGTTATCTAGCTGCTGAAAAAAGGAAGTTGCAACGTCTTTTTTACCGCTACTTAACAATTATTACATAACAACTTTAATTGATTTTAATAAATTATTTTTCAAACAAAAAAACCAAACCAATATGAAGACTTTCAAACAAACTTTAAAAATCGCTGTACTCGTTATTTTTGTTTTTGGAGCCGTAAATGTGGAAGAGACTCAAGCACAAGTAATGCAGTGTGCAGGCTGTAACATAACAGGGGCCAATGCTAACGGAGCAGGAGTTACTAATACTATTTCAGGTTATGCTTCTACTGCTTTGGGAAGCCAAAATACAGTAACTGGCAATTATTCTTTAGGAGCAGGATATAGTCATAACGTTGCTGGGAATCGTGCAGTTTCATTAGGTGATAATAACGATGTTGCAGGCAAGAGTTCATCTGCTATTGGCTCTGAAAATAGTGCTAGTGTCAATCATTCTCATGTTATAGGAAAAAAAATCAGTAATGATATTATGAATTCTTTCATGGTAGGCTTTAGCGAAACGCCTAGCAATATGCCAACTTTATTTGTTAATAGCTCACAAATAGGTGTCGGCACAACAAGCCCGCAAGCCGAATTAGATGTAGTAGGTGATGTTTTTGCATCAGGGAAAACCGTTTTGGGAAGTGTAAGCAGTACGCCAGCAGGTTATAAACTATATGTAGAAGAAGGCATTTTAACAGAAAAAGTGAAAGTAGCTTTACAAGGTACAAGCGGCTGGGCAGACCATGTTTTTGAGAAAGAATACGATTTATTGCCTTTAGAAGAAGTAGAAACCCATATCGTTGAAAACGGACATTTGCACAAACAGCCTTCGGCAAAAACATTGGTAAAAAATGGCGGTTTTGAATTGGGCGAAATGGCAGCTATGCAGCAAGAAAAAATTGAAGAAATTTATTTACATCTGATAAACATGAATAAGGAACTAAAATGTTTGAAAGCCGAAAACGATGCTTTAAAAAGCGAGTTGGAAAGCTTGAAAAAGTAAACCCCTTATCATTTTATTTGTAAACCTTATGTTTTTTTTATCCAAAATGCGCTGCAATAATGGGCAAAGCATTTTGGATAAATATTAAACTGAAAAATATAATATAAAATCATGAAGACGAAAATAATTCAATTTTTAATACTTACTTTCTTGTTTGTTTATGTTGAAAACTTAACAGCACAAAACAACGAATGCCCTGTTCTCGTAACGCAAACGCAAATAGATTATATGCAAGCAACACAAGCTGCGAGAGAAGCAATAGATTTGAGTAATTTTTCGAATATGCTACATACAATACCTGTTCAGGCACATATCATTAGAAACAATAATGGTGTAGGAGGGATTAGCATGAGCGAAATAGAGGCTGCTATGGTTATTGTTAATCAAAGATACGCACCCAATAATATGTTTTTTGAAATGTGTGCTGCCCCCAACTACATTGATAGTGATGCTTTATATTATTTTGGTTTTGGACCAAACTCTACAACTGAAGTTGGTATGGCAATAGCTAATCAGGTGGCAAATGTAGTGAATGTATATTTTGCCCCTAATTTATCGTACTGCGGTTGGGCATATTTTCCTTCTGCCCAAGCTTTTGGCCGAGATTGGATAGTTATGAACAATATTTGTGTGAACAACGGGAGTACATTCGCACATGAATTTGGGCATTATTTTAATCTCTACCACACACACTCAACAGCAGGCGGTGCAGAAAATGTAACACGCAATGGAAATTCAAGCTGTCATAATTGCTCAACTGCTGGCGACGGTCTTTGCGATACACCTGCCGACCCTGTTTTAGGATGTTTTGCTAATGTAAATTCAGTTACATGTAACTATACCAGAAACGCAACGGATAATTGCGGACAAACTTACACACCCCCTACTACTAATATAATGTCGTATTCTTGCAAACATTGCCGAACCGATTTTACACAAGGGCAGTTAGATCGTATACTTACAAGTTATTTATATGACCGGGCTTATCTTGATGCAAGTATTTGTGCTAATACAAGTTGCATAGCCAACCACAATTTGCAATCTCCCAATGATGATATTTCGACTGGCACAACGATAAAATATGAAGCAAGCAATACTATTACTGCTACAAACATTATACAAAACGGTGCAGATGCAATTTATGATGCAGCTAATGAAATAACACTCAATGCAGGTTTTTCTGCCGAAAGCGGTGCTACTGCTTTAATGGTTATTGAAGGTTGTGGGGGGGTATATAAAACAAGCGAAAATACAAATAGTGGTATCAACGAACTGGTAGAAGAAATCGCTTTTCAAACCTACCCAAACCCCTTCTCTAGTACTAGCACTATTGAATTTGAGTTGCCAACAGCAACAGCCGTATATGTTCAAATTTACAACTCTAGCGGACAACTTATTGCTGCACTTGCTAATGGCGAAACTTACAATAGCGGTAAACATCAGCTAAATTTTGATGCCAATGATTTGCCAATAGGAATGTATATCTGCCAACTGAAAATCAATAACGAAGTACAAACCAAAAAAATGTTATTGATGAGATAAATAATGGTAAAACTAAACTCGGCCCTTAATAATTAACCCTTCCCTAAATCAAATTATTTAATTTACCATAAACAACTAGCATTTTCTGAAAGTCATAACGACTTTCGGAAAATGTTTTTTGGCATTTAATAACAATAATTATGAAACATATTTTCAAACTATCTATTGTTCTATATTTAGCTTTTTTCTTTTTTCAAAATACGACTACTACCTACGCTCAATTGCCTGATAATAGCGAATGG